>NZ_JBALOP010000068.1:14885-16468 GCF_036962685.1 Bacillus sp. JJ1566
ATGACCCACTTCCTGTGGGTTTAAAAATCGGGCGCAAATACGCCAAGGTGCATTTGATTTTGTCGGTTGAAAGGACTTAGATAGATATGCATTATCCTGAACCAATATCTAAGCTAATAGATAGCTTTATGAAATTGCCAGGTATCGGCCCGAAAACGGCCGTTCGTCTGGCTTTTTTTGTATTAAGTATGAAGGAAGATGTCGTTCTTGATTTTGCTAAGGCACTTGTCAACGCAAAACGAAACCTCACATATTGCTCTAATTGTGGGCATATAACAGATAGAGATCCATGTTACATTTGTGAAGATGAACGTCGAGATAAAACGCTTATCTGTGTACTTCAAGATCCTAAAGATGTCATTGCCATGGAAAAAATGAAGGAATACAATGGTTTATACCATGTATTACACGGGGCTATTTCTCCAATGGACGGTATAGGTCCGGAGGATATTAAAATACCGGAATTGCTCAAAAGACTTCAGGATGATACTGTACAAGAAATTATTTTAGCGACTAATCCGAACATCGAAGGGGAAGCTACAGCTATGTACATATCCCGTCTGTTAAAACCAACGGGAATTAAAATTACAAGAATTGCCCATGGATTACCTGTCGGTGGAGATTTAGAATACGCCGATGAAGTAACACTTTCAAAGGCGCTTGAAGGACGTCGAGAATTATAGGAGGTCTTTTATGCTTTTTAAAAAGAAGGGAAAGCTTCGAAAAGAATTTAACCAAGAGCTTTTTAGCCAATTAGAAATCGCAAAGAAGGAATGGATGAGACAGAAAAACCTCATTGAAAAAAGCATTGAACCTTCTGATGATATTTTAAATGAACTTAAAGTAGCGGAAACAAAATACTTCTTTTTATTACGAGAAGCAAAAAGGCGAAAAGTATTTTTATAATATAAATCCTACCAAGGGAGGTACGCATCCTATGGTGGGATTTTTTAATTATATAGTTTGTTTAAATAAAATAGGACGAGAGGTTCTTAAAATCATCCATTCACATAGAATAGTAGTACAAGTTGTGTGAAGGAGTGAGGTTTGATTGGAACCAAAGGTTGTTATTTCCATACTCGGGGGATTGATCGTGCTTGTGCTTTTAATGGGAGCTCCACTTAAGCCCATTCGCTTAGTTGGACAAGTTTTTGTTAAAATCCTAATCGGTGCCTTGTTTTTATTTTTTTTAAATGCATTCGGAACTTCATTTGATTTACATGTACCAATTAATCTAGTTACATCTGCGGTATCTGGCTTACTCGGGCTTCCAGGTTTAGCTGCACTCGTAATTATAGATTTATTTATAGTAGGATAAAAAAACAAATGGCTCTCATTTGTTTTTTTGTTATGTTAATTAGGCTGTGGAATAATATTATAAGGAAAAGCTTATTGAAATGAAATTATTTTAATATAATTTATTGACATTCTGTTTAATCGGGTGTATATTTATATTCCTCACAGGGAATACCTTATGAATAAGAAAAACATTTTTAAAATAGTGTTGACTTATTTTTGTGAGGATGTTATATTAATAAAGTCGCTTCTGAGAGGCGAACCAAATAAGTTCTTTGAAAACTGAA
>NZ_JBALOP010000069.1:0-1284 GCF_036962685.1 Bacillus sp. JJ1566
ACTGATTATTTCTAACACCAAATGGCTAATTTAAGAGATATACTCCACTACATTTTGTTGCTGTTTTTTCTCAAATTGGTTAGGGGAACAATTAGCCAAAGTGGAATGTTTTCTTTTTCCATTATAGAAACTACTAATATAGTAATTTATTGCCTTTACAGCTTCATCTCTTGTTTTAAAACGTCTCCTGTAAATTAAATCTTTTTTGATTGTGGCATGGAATGATTCAATGCAAGCGTTATCGTATGGGTCACCTTTTCTACTCATGCTTATTTGTACTTTCTGTTCCTTCAAGATATTAATGTAATCATGCGAACAATATTGAGAGCCTTGATCAGAATGGTGAAAAAGCCCTTCTTCGGGCTGTCTTGAAACAATCGCCATATTTAATGCTTGTATGGATAACTCCTTTTTCATGTGAGAAGCAAGACTCCACCCTACAATTTTTCTAGAGAATAAATCCATAATCGACGATAAGTACAGCCATCCTTCCAACGTCCAAATATATGTAATATCAGCTACCCAAACCTTATTGGGTTCCTCTACATCAAATTGTCTGTTAAGAAGGTTAGGATAAATATGTAAATCATGATTGGAATCTGTAGTAACTACGTACTTTTCTATTGGAGTAGCTCTTAAACCCATTTCCTTCATCATTCGTGCCACTGTTTTTTGCGAAATAATATAACCCCACTCCACTAGGTCATCGTGAACTCTAGGGCTCCCATAAGTTCCGTAACTCTCATGAAAAGATTTACTAATTTTTTGTTGAATCTCTAAACGGTAATTTACCTTCTCAGAAAAAGGATTTTTTTGGATCTTTAGCCACTTATAGTACCCACTAGTTGATACTTCTAGAACTTTGCACATCTTCCACACAGCGTATTCATCTGAGTGGGCTTGAATGAAGGCATAAATTACTTTTGGCTTTTTGTGAAGATGTGCATGGCCTTTTTTAGGATTTCATTTTCCTCTCTTAACTGTTCTAGTTCCCTTTCGTGTTGTTTCTTAAGCTCTTCCAGTTCTTTTGGTGTAACATAATCTGTCTTTTTACTGTTCAATTTCTCCCTGAATGCCTTAACCCAGATAATGAGGGTCTTATATGGGATCTCAAGCTCGTAGGCAACTTCTGTTGCTTTTCTGCCTTCCTCCACAACTAACTTTGAAACATACTCTTTGTATTCTTGTGAATGATGCTTCCCCATGTGAACACGTCCTTTTAAATATTGATTCAATTATAAACTAAATCTCATTTTCCGGTGTCCACTTTTAAGACTAACCTCA
>NZ_JBALOP010000070.1:0-11369 GCF_036962685.1 Bacillus sp. JJ1566
TATTACATCTGTTTGAAACCTTTTTCGGTCTCTTTACGTAAATAGGATAATTCCATTTTTGAAGGGAATTAGGAAAAAATCGGATTGCATACTATATATAGTGTAGTACAATCAAAAGGAAACATTTTTCACAAGGGGGAAATCAACTTATGAAACGTACAGGAGAAATTGTTTTAACAATTATTGGAGCATGTCTTTTTGCATTTATTAGTGTGTTTGGATTTATGTTAATTGGTCTTAGTGGAGATAATGCTTTTACCCAGGATATGGAGAATATAATTGTTGCCGAAGATCCATCTCTTGAAGCAGCAGATTTAGCTTTCCTTTCAGATGCAGTGTCAGCTGGTGGCTGGTATTTTATTATTGTGGGAATCCTTGCAATTATTCTTGGAATTGTATCGCTCTTTCTTTTAAAAGGTGATAAACATCCAAAGGCTGCTGGTATCATTTTAATTGTCGTAGCTGTACTTAGCGCACTTGCAACAATTCTAATCTCAATCATCTCAAGTATTCTTTACTTAATCGCAGGAATCCTTTGCCTCGTTCGAAAGCAAAAGGAAACATTTAATCCAGAATACTAAAATGAAAAAGCTTGAAGAGCCTTCAAGCTTTTTTTTTTATCTATTTTTCAGTGCCTGACTAAACCGTTTCAATCCTTCTTCCAACAGCGCCCTCGGGCAGGCGATATTGATTCTAGTGAATCCTTCCCCTTCTTTTCCAAAAATATAGCCTTCATCAAATGCAACTTTGCCTTGTTTTTGGATGATTTGTTCAAGTTCCTTGGCGCTTAAACCGAGTTCTCGGCAATCTAGCCACACGAGGTATGTTGCATCTGGTTCAATCACTTTCACCTCAGGAATCGTTGATTTGATATATTCTATTAGAAATTCAAGATTTTCTTTTAAATAGTCGAGGAGCTGGTCAAGCCATTCGTCGCCTTCTTCATAAGCGGCAATTAGGGCAGTTACCCCAAATGTATTGGTTATACCTATGAAACGATTCTCATGTGCTTTATTAAAGCTTTCACGAAGCTCTTTGTTCGGAATAATCATATTCGATGTTTGCAAGCCTGCAAGATTAAAGGTTTTGCTTGGTGCTGTACACGTAATCGAAATCCCAGCAAATTCCTCAGAAATCGATGCAAATGGAGTATGAACATTTCCTTTATAAACAAGGTCGAAATGAATTTCATCTGAAACCACAAGGATATTATGCTTCATACAAATTTGACCTAGTTTTGTTAGTTCATCCTTTGTCCATACACGACCGACCGGATTATGAGGATTTGATATAATAATCATTTTTACAGATGGATCAATCTTTTTCTCAAGATCATCAAAATCCATAAAATAACGACCATTTTCAAATCATAAGGGATTGTTGACAATTTCCCGGCTATTCTTTTCAATCACATGCGTAAATGGATAATAAACGGGCGGCTGAATCAAAATTTTATCGCCAGGATTGGTAAAGTTCTGGACAAGAATACCGAGCGCTGGCACGACACCAGGTGTAAAACAAATCCAATCCTTTTCAATTGTCCAGTTGTGGCGACGCTTCATCCACCCCACTGTCGCTTCATAATAGGAATTAGGTCTCGATGTATACCCGTATATCCCGTGCTCCACTCTCTTTTGTAGGGCATCGATGACTGGTTGTGGTGATTTAAAATCCATATCTGCTACCCACATCGGGAGAATTTCTTTATCACCAAATAAGTTTTCTACCTCGTCCCATTTCACTGAATTCGTCTGTAATCGCTCTATGGATTCATCAAATTTATACTTCAAGCCAATCCCTCCATTTTAATCAAATGCGCCTTGGCGTATTTTCGCCCAGATTTTTTAGGCCCACACGATGTGGGTCACAAAGACGAAGACATCAGGAAGTGGCGTTTTTAGTCTTTGATCTTAAGCGAGATACAGTGAAACTTCAATCTGTGGAAGAATTTATCCACAGATTGTTAGTTGAGGCCCACAGGATGTGGGTCACGAAGACGTTGCCACACGACGTGGCGTTCTTAGTCTTCGTTCACTTTATCAGGCTTTTACTATCAATTGCCATCTGTGAGGACTTAGTGCCAGTTAATGCTGAAAAGTTTCCTTTGAAAATCGCATGTCTCCGCCGGAGGCTACTACCAGAGCAAGGGTAATGTCCTTGCTCTAGTAAAGACTTTTTATTGCAACATTTTCAGGAAGCTTAAATGGATTTTCTTTGTTGATATGATCGTAAAACATGATTCCGTTCAGATGATCGTATTCATGTTGGAAAACAATTGAAGCATACCCTTTTAAGCGCAGTGAAATTTCTTGTCCATTGATATCGAATGCTTTTATTTTTATTTTTTCATATCTTGGAACATAACCTTCTACTGGGCGATCCACGGAAAGGCATCCTTCTCCTTCCGGCAAATAGGTCATCGAAACAGAATGACTGATAATTTTTGGATTCACTATGTAATACTCATATACGTTATCATCAAAGTCCGTAAAATAAGTGACAAACATGCGCTTATTAAGACCAACCTGGTTCGCGGATAAACCAACACCAGGACGTAAACCATATTTTTTGGCAAGCTCCGGATCCTGGCTATTTTTCAAATAATTCATCATGCTAATGAGGGATTCCTTGTCTTCTTCCGAAAGTGGAACAGGAACTTCTTCCGTTTTTTCTGCTAAAATGGGCTGCCCTTCTCGAACAATATCCTTCATCGTAATGATGTAATCCGATTTATAGTACATTCTTTTCATCTACCTTTACTCTTTTTCATGTTTTTATCTTATCTTTCCCTTACGTTTATGTCTATTGATATACAGTTTTTCACTTTTCTTTCGTTGTATTCTTTATCAAAAAAAAATGCCACCGATTAGGAGGCACTTATTGTTACATTTTTTATTAATGAAGTAAAAACTTCACTGCTCATTGTTTTATAGCCTTCACCTGTCAAATGAATACCATCATCACTAATAAAGTCATTTAAGTCTCCCGAATGTTCCATGGCTGAACGCACATCAATCTTTAGAACATTTAATTGCTCAGCTAAGCTGTTCAAGCTGCGATTATAAAGGCCATGCCAGTGCTCAATTCCTCCTTGAAGACTGATCCAATGACTGATAGAGCTTCCATATGTTTTAGCAAGCATCTTGTAATATCGAACAGGATCAAGAGGTGGCAATGTCATCAAAACAGGAGTGCTATTCGTTTCTTGTATCCTATGAATCAATTGTTTGAGGTTTTCAATATAGCGTTCAATCGGAACAATTGGTTGATGCTCAGTTTCAGGCTTTTTAGCCACTTCATCCCATTTAAAATTGCAGTCATTGCCACCAATATTAATAATGACGTAATCCGGATGCTCTGCAATTACATCTTTTTCAATGCGGGACAATAGTAAATCGGAGTTATCATTAAATACACCTTTATTCATAACAGTGAAATGCTCGGCAGCAAATTGCTGTAAGAATGCTGGATAATTGTCTTTTAAAATCCGCATCCGACCTTTCACAAAAGAAACACCTCTCGTTAAACTATCACCAAAGCATACAATTTTCATATTTATCACCGCTTATTTTCAAATTATTATTCCCATTACCATTACAAGTAGTTTTTAATACTACATATAATCATATACGCATTGTATCATGTAGTCAAGATTTACTTATCAGTGGTTTTAGGATAAACTAAATAACAAATAATATCTGAAAATGAGGTTATTACAGTGGAGATTGAGAAAGATTTACTCAACGTTTTAGAAATCGACAAAAATATTTTTTTAAAGGATATTCCACAAATTGATTTATATATGGATCAGGTCATTCAACTCTTTGAAAATACGTTTAACTCTACTAAGAGAAATGAGGACGAAAAGATCCTCACGAAAACGATGATTAATAATTACGCAAAAGGAAAACTGCTATTCCCGATTAAAAACAAGAAATACTCAAGGGAGCATTTGCTCTTGTTAAGCATGATTTATCAACTTAAAAGTGGACTATCAATTAATGATATTAAGGCAACACTTAATGGGGTAAATGATAGGATCATGAATGATGAGGAGTTTGACCTTGAGGAATTTTATAAAAGCTATCTAGCGTTATATAAAAAAAATACGGCTGAATTTAAAGAGGATATTGATACAAAAATAAAGGATGTTACGGAAGAATTAGGTTCTGCAGAGGATGAGCAGCTGAAAAAAGTGCTTTTGATTCTATCCTTTATTACCGCTGGCCAATTTTATCGTCGGGCTGCGGAAACGCTGGTAGATGAATTAATAATTGAACAGGGGGAAAAAAAAGAAAAGTGAGGGTCACTTTTCTTTTTCACCTATTTTACACTATTGATTAACTCATTCATCATTTCTTTATCCATTGGTCCCACGATTTTTTTCCGTACAATCCCTTTGGAATCAATTAAATAGCTTGTTGGTATGGCATAGGCTTGATAGATTTGCCCAATATCCCCTTGTTCGTCAAGCAGAACTGGAAATGTAAGCTCATACTCCTCCACAAACTTTGCTACATCTGAACTCTTTTTCTCCGCGGTTGTTAGATTAACGGATAAAAGGACTGCATTAGATTCTTTATTTTCCAAATAAAATTCCTGCATATGAGGCATTTCTGCTTTGCACGGCGGGCACCAGCTCGCCCAAAAGTTTAAAATAACCTTTTTTCCTCTAAACGCGGATAAACTCATTTCTTCTCCACTTATTGTTTTAAGGGTAAAATCAGGGGCCATTTGGCCTTCGTAGATCCCGATTTTATCATCTGCAGTTGCTTCCTCTTCCTTTGGTATTGCAAAAGAAATGTTGCTATTAACTGTCCAAACGATAAGCCCAGTTAAACCAACGATGAGTGCTATCTTTTTAAACAAATGAAACACTTCCTTTTTCTGTTGTCCTTTATAATAGAATGTCAACAATAAAAGAAAGAATGCACTCATTGATCGAATGAAATGAAATATTATTTGTTCCTGTAGCCAAAATAAAGCAAGCAAATCATAGGATATCACGGTTGTGAAACTCAGGATTAAAATTGAGCGAATAAGGGACGCATGCTGCACCGTCCTCTTTTTAATATGATAAAGTAAATAGAAAAGCGTTATTACGACTGCTATAATTAGTCCTTTTGTTCCGCCTGAGAAATACAGCAAGGACATGGGACTTTTTATTACGAGTTTTGGTTCTAGAAGTAACAAACTTCCCTTCCACGCTAGAAATCCAATGAAAATTCCATTGGAAAGTAGATTAACTACGCTTTTCGTAACTTCTTTCGTTTCGGTTTTCGCTAACCAGACGCGTACAACGAGAAGGCCAGCGAGTACTCCAATTCCTAGTATGACCCATTTTGTAAGGATGGCTAATGATCCGATTTGTATGAAGTGCATCTTATTCCTCCGCTTATTTTTCTACACTCATTATATCATTCAGGGGCTATTTATTTTCGAGTAATAGTCTAGTGACAGTATTTTTCCGATTGTGACAGTATTCTTCGAATAGTGACAGTAAATTTCTGTTAGTGACAGTATTTTGTAAATAGTGACAGTAAACCTAATTCAATAACCATATTAGCCCAAAAAATTCGAGGCTCCCTGCAAACAGGAGCCTCGTTTCATCAATTTGTTGGTCGTTTAAACGGCCACCAGTTGGCAATACCGAAGTTTTTGACCATAACTGGAATAAATAACGGCAAAATCACAAAAGCGTACAGCATAAGGCCAACGAGTGTGATCGACGCGATCTGAAGCAATGATAGCATTCCAGAAGGCATCATTGCGGCAAATGTTCCCCCAAGAATAATGGCTGCTGAAATAATAACAGTTCCCATTTTTTTCATCGAGAGAAGCATTGCTTCTGCCACTGAGATATCACGGAATTCGTTAAAGCGGTCCATTAAGAAGATACTATAGTCAACACCGAGTGCGACAAGGATGACAAATCCAAAGAATGGAACGGCCCAGCTAATTCCCGTAAACCCTAGTATATTTACAAAAATCACTTCATTAATGGCCATTGATGTGTAATAGGTTAAAACCAATGAACCGATGATATAGATTGGCATGATTAAGGAACGGAACAAGAAAATTAAGATGAGCGAAATACCGATAAACATCAATACAATCGTTCGTGAGTAATCCTGTTCAGACATTTTGCTTAAATCGGTATTCGTGCTTGTGATTCCGCCTAGGGCTACATCTGCATTTTCAAGCTTTGTACCTTTCGTTGCCCGTTCAACAGCTGCATTAATTTCATCGATTTGTGCCATTGCTTCATTAGAATACGGGTTTGCCTCAAAAATGACATCCAATGTCATGACTTTACGGTCTTTAGACATGTAAACATCAAGGACTTGTGTGAAATCATCACTTTCAAGCACTTCTTCTGGCATGTAGAATGCATTTAATTTTTCAGAGCTAGAAAGATCGGATAAATATTCTTGAGCAGATCCTAAACCATCTGAAACCTGTCCTAGCCCCTCCGCACTTTGGGTGAGTCCATCTGTTAATTGTGTGATTTGACCACCTAGGCTTCCAAATCCATCAAGAAGCTGCTTTTGGCCATCATGAATGCCGGTTAAGCCATTTGTAATTTGTGGCATTCCTTGAACGATTTGACCTTGGCCATTTGCAGCTTGGACAAGTCTACCTTTTAGTTCTTCAAGACCTGCAATTAACTGTTCAAGCCCACCTGGTAGTGCTGCTTGCTCTTTAAGTAATTGCTCAAAACCAGCATTTGCTTGGATCAATCCAGTATTTGCTTCTGAAAGATAACCATTTATTGTCTTTATGCCACCGGATATCCCAGGGATTCCCTGTTGTAGTGAAAGAATACTATCTTTCATCCCGCCGTAAAATGGATCTGCAGTAACACCAAGATGCCTGCCTTCAAAATCCTCAAAACCTTCTTCAGTAAATTGATTTAACTGGCTTGATATTTCATCTAATTTGGAAGCCACTCCCGAATACTGCTGAAGTAATGTAGCAATAGCCCCTTGAGCGTCTTTATATCCAACTAATAGATTCGTATTATAATAGTTTAATAATTCTTCAGAACCGACTTTTGCTTCATCAACCTTAGCAATCATGGTATTGATTCCTGTGGTTCCATTACGGAGACCTGATTCGATTTCTGAAAGACCGGTTTGGATTTCAGTTAGTTTAGTTTTGACCATATTTGTACCTGTGATTAATTCACCGATTCCGTCGGTAGCTGTTTTAAGCTCCGGCTCTGATTTTGCAAGCTCGCTACCTGCTTCCTCCAAGCCTTCCTTAATCTGAGTGAGTCCATCTTTTCCTTCTCCAAGACCTTCTTCAAGTGTTTTTGCTTGGTTTGCGACAAATAAATCATCAATTGGTTCGCCGGTAGGTCTAGTAACCGAGCGGACTGTGTCAACTAAGTCTACCCTTTCAACTTCTTGACTGATTTTTTCTGCCAGTTCGATATATTCAGTGGAGTCCATGGCCTCATCATTTTTCACAACGATTTGGGTTGGCATGGATTCACCTGGTCCGAAGCTACCTGCGATGGCGTCGAAAGCTTTGATGGAATTTACATCACCACTTAATTCCTCTAATGAATCATAGGAGAGGTCACCATCATACACAAATAAAAATGGAGCAACGATTACTGCTACAACTAATAGTGATAAGAGTGGGCGGCCTAATGAAAAGCGACCGGCCATTTCCCAAATCTTACTGTCCCCATGCTCTAAATTCTTCTTCGTTGGCCAAAACAATTTTTTCCCTAAGACGGCCATAAAGAATGGAACGACTGTAAATAAGGCACCTAATAGTAATGCTACCCCCACAGCCACCGCAACTGCTGATTGATATAAAATAAATTGTGAAAAGCCGATTGCACTAAAGCCAATCATGACCGCAATGCCGCTAAAAAGAACGGTGCGACCTGCATTTTTATAGGTTTCAATTATCGCTTCTGTTAAGCTCTCCCGATGTGAGAGCTCCTCTTTAAAACGACTTATTAGCAAGATACAGTAGTCTGTTCCTATTCCAAATAAAATAGCAACTAAGAAAATTTGAGTGTAGGTTGAAATTGGGAAATCAAATTGATCCACAAGCATTGAAACAATGGATTGTGACGCAAGATATGCGAACCCTACTGTCACAAGTGGAATAATTGGTGCAATTAAAGATCGGAACACAAGTAAAAGAACGACGAGAATAAAGACAACTGTAATACCTTCTGTCTTTTTCAAGCCTTCTTGTGCGCTTGTCATCAAGTCCTCAGTAATGAGCCATTCACTCGTGTAATAGTGGTCAACCTTAACATCTTCAATCGCTTGATATAATGCATCAGAAACCTCTTTCGGCTCACGATCATTCCAGCTTACTGATACGGAGGCTAGGATTGATTTTCCGTCCTCTGAAACAAGCTGTTCCTTTAATGTTTCTTCGTTAAAATGAGTCAGGATTTCAGTAATTCCGATTTCGTCTTTCTTCTCCTCAAGAAGTAGGATTGCCCGTTCGGCTTCTTTTATTTCGTCTTCTGTTAGCTTCTTTTCATCATGAAATACAAGTGCCACCTGTGTTTCGTTTCCCCCACCCTCCTGGGACTGGGCATCGTTTAAAATATTTCCTGCAATGGAGGAAGAGTATTCATCTGGAACGGTAATCTGGCCCTTTTCACGAACAAGGTCAGCCATATTTGGAGCCGCAAGAAATAATCCAGCTACGACAACAATCCATGCGATAAGAACCAACCATTTCCGTTTAATAATAAAATTCACGTTTAATCCACCACCTTGTTATTTTTTATTTGTTGTAGGATTCCATTGAGCTTTTCATAGGTTTTGAGAAATTGAACAATTTCCTCTTCTGAAAATTCACCAATGATTGACTCGACTAGCATATGAACCCGCTCCTCCGTCTTTGAAAAAAGTGAATCTCCTTTGTCAGACAACGTTAAGTAAACAATTCTCCGATCATTCTCATCACGTGTTCTTTGTATCAAGCCTTTTTCGAAAAGGCGATTAATGATGGCCGTGATCGCACTCTTTTTGACTTCAAAAACATCTGCAAGTTCAGTTGATGTACACGACCCTACCTTATTTATGTAGCGAAGTGTATAATGCTGATCATTCGTAAGATCGCTTCCGAGTTGTTCCTTCACAAGCGACTCCGCAGTGGTATTCACTGAAAAAGAAACGTCTATATAAGAATCAACTAATTCCTTAATGTTTGTTTTAGCCATATTCCGATATCACCTCGCCAAATATTAGTTAAACTATTTAACTATTAACACTGTTAACTATAGGTTGCAGCCCATAAAAAGTCAATAAAAAACATCCCTCTTAAACAAGAGAGATGTCGATTGGTTTTTCCTCTATTCAAGTACTTCAATATCCTTTAACACTAGGTCTGTGTCCCTTTCAAACGAAACATAATACTTTACATACCCGTTGTCATCCTTTGCAAATTTAGCATTAAGGTCATCCATGATGTTCCCGTTAATGGTGACAAATTCATAGGTATAGTTATTTTCATTAAGAACCTTTTGAATGACTTGGGACTCCGTTAGAACATCTTCCTTCGTCGATTTGGTTGAATCCAACACAATGTGCATGCCAAGTGGCTTTTCAAGCTCTATGTCCTTATTCCAAGTGGTATTTGAATCGTAATGACCTTTTTGAACCTCTAAAGCAACTACAATTCCTTTAATAGTTGGAACAGATTGCTTCAACAAATCTGTTATTTCTGTTTGAGCTTCCCCACTTAATTTTTCCATTAATTCTTGATCTAGATTCTCAGTGTAAATAGAGTCTAGCATGACATACGGCTTTAGGTATCCTCTAACTGTAAATTCATGTTTTTTAGGTCCGTTCTCATTCGGGGCTGTAGCACCAATTTCGATTACATTAAAATCATAGGTTTTAAACTTAAAATTATAGAATCCTTCCTCCATTCGGAACTCGCGGTTTGGGTAAGTCTCCTCTAAATAATTTTCTAAAACCTTTGCTGAATAAAGTTTGCTCACTGGATTTCCATTAAATTCGTTATAAATGAATAGGATGAACAAAACGAGCACCCCGAGAATTACACTATAGAATACTTTTCGCTTTTTCATTTTCACTCACCGTTCCTTATTTTTATATATAAAAATCCAATGATGCTACCGATGAAAGCAAATAAATAATGAATCAAGGTGACTAGGATGGACCCTATGACGGAATGCAATAAAAACTGTCCGAAGGAAACGGTGGAACCTATGTCCCCATTCATATAGTCGCTTATATTTCCACTAATTGACCAAATAAAGATTGGGATAAATGAGATATAAAAGACAATTTTCATATCCTTATAAAATAGGTACGTGAGTAATCCAAGTACTGCATACCACAAAATAAATCCAAAGCTTTCATTGAGCATGGATGTTTGAATCGCAAGAAAAAATGAAAGTCCAACAAAAATGAGCTGATAAAGCGATAGTCGTCTTTTAATGGTTGTAATCATTCTATCATGCTGTACAGGCGAAGCAATTTCTTCTTTTTCGAGTGGAGTCGTTGCTTGGTCCACCAGCTTTTGAAGCTCTTTGTTATCTTGTATCTGTTCCTCTAGCCATGTGGTTGTCTCTGCACTTAGCAATCCCTCGTTGTATAGTGGAAGCAAATCTTCGATGATTGCTTGTTTACGTTTATCCATGATATCCCTCCATTTCCTTATGAAGCTTGAGTTTTGCCCGGTGAAATGTGACTCTAGCGAAGTTTTCACTTTTTCCAAGCAAGCTCCCAATCTCTTTAAACGATAACTCCCCGTAGATTCTTAGTGTTACAACCTCTTTTGATACATCATCTAATCGATTAATATATTCGATGAGGTTTTGTTTCACTTCCTTTTTAAGTAATACCTCTTCTGGTGTAGTCGATTCCCCTGTTTCTTTTTTGAGCAATTCGGTTAATTGGGTCTTATACTTTTTTGAGCGATAATGCTTTAATAGACGATTTTTTGCGATGGAGAATAACCACGTCTGGATTGTTGATTGCTGTGAAAAGGTATGTATGCTTTTGAGTGCTTCATAAAAAACCTCTTGAGTTAAGTCCTCCGCAATCTCTTTGCTAGAGGTTTTGATAAAGAAAAAAGCATATATTCGTGGTTGTACTTCTTTATATAGCTCCTCTAGCTCCATTTTTCTCTCCCAATCTGTTTGATTTTTGTTTGTTCAATGTATTAGTACCTTGAGTTTCGTTTTCGTTACAGATAAAATCAAATACGCCAAGGCGTATTTGCGCCCGATTTTTAGGCCCACAGGAATTGGGTCATAAAGACGTTGCCACAGGAAGTGGCGTACTTAGTCTTTGATCTTAATTGATCGAAATACTTCCTTTAAAAAATCATGGCATCCGCCGGAGGCTTTACTT
>NZ_JBALOP010000071.1:0-1311 GCF_036962685.1 Bacillus sp. JJ1566
TGAACTGCACCCCAATTGTTAGACACAAATCTAACAATTGGAGGTGCATTTTTAATGCCAAAATTTACGGTTGAACAAAAAATGGAAGCCATACTCCGTTACTTGAATGGTGGAGAAAGTCTTAATTCGATTGCTAAATCTTTAGGTATGTCTAATATAGAAATGATTAACTTTTGGATAAAAAAGTATCAATATCACGGGTTAGATACCTTTAAGAGAGGGTATACAAAATTTACTTTTGAAGATAAACTAAACATACTCAAATATATGAACGAAAATGGGTTGTCTATTATACAAACTGCAGTGCAGTTTAATTTATCTTCTCCAGGCATGCTTCGAAATTGGCGAATTAGCCTAGAAAATAATGAAATCGACTCCCTTATACCAAAGAAAAAGGGGCGGCCAAAAATGAAGAAAGACAATCAAAAACAAACTAAAAAGCTCCATCTAGAAGAAGACTCGTTAGAGGCTTTACAAGCAGAAAATGAACGGTTACGTATGGAGAATGCCTATTTAAAAAAGTTGAATGCCTTAGTTCAACAAAAGGAATCATTACACGAAAAGACAAAGCGCAGGTAGTCTTTGAACTAAGGGATCAATTCAATGTACAAGCATTAATAATACTTGCGAACATTAAGCGGAGTACCTATTACTACTGGACAAAGAACTTTGAACGACCTGATAAATACTCTGAAATGAAATCGTTGATTTCTTCTATTTATCATGAACATAGAGGAAGATATGGATACCGTCGTATTACCTTAGAACTACGAAACCGAGGCTATGAGATTAATCATAAAACTGTATATCGTTTAATGAAGGAGTTAGGTTTGAAATCCTTAGTTCGAATGAAAAAATATCAATCTTATAAAGGTAATGTAGGTAAAATTGCTCCAAACATTCTAAAACGTGATTTCACTTCCTCAAATCCAAATGAAAAATGGGTAACGGATGTAACAGAATTCCATTTGTTTGGAGAGAAACTTTATCTTTCACCTATACTAGATTTATATAATGGTGAAATCATAGCTTATAATATTGAAACCCGACCTACGTATCAACTTGTCTCCAAAATGTTAGATAAGGTTTTACCTTCATTAACCAACGGAGAAACACCTATCCTACATTCGGATCAGGGATGGCAATACCAAATGAAACAATATGCATATGCATTAAAGAAACATGGAATTACCCAGAGTATGTCACGAAAAGGAAACTGCTTAGACAACGCAGTAATGGAGAACTTTTTCGGTCTACTAAAATCTGAACTACTTTATTTACAAGAATTTGATAGTATGGAACACTTCAAGC
>NZ_JBALOP010000072.1:0-33231 GCF_036962685.1 Bacillus sp. JJ1566
ATCTATAGGTACCATAATAAATATGATGGCTTTTTTAAAAGCTGGATCGGAGTTGAAAGAGAAGAATTACTGAAGGAAATTGCAATGGAAATCGGTGAAAATAAAACATCATTAGAAGAAGTTGCAAGCTCTTATGGATTAAGAGTAGAAGACTTAGAAAATCAATTATTAAAATTTAAACCCTTATTTATGGGTAAAGATATTGTAGAAGAACAAAGCGAGTGCAGTCATGAGGTTAAAACTTTAAGCGATTCTAATGACATGAATAATAGCTCGTTCTCCATCCAAGAAATTCAAATATTAAAGAAAATTATAAAAGAATGGGAAGTTGAAAAAGCACAAACTACTAATGGAACACAGAAAGTATCCTTATTTCTCGAGAGGGATTTATTAGAAGAGCTTGAAATGTACGCAGAAATGAATAGTGTGAGTAAGTCTAATATAGTAGGCAAGGCAATAGAGCAATATCTTAAAATTTGGAAATAAGTCCTTTACTTAATCTAAAATCCCTTTTGTTAGGGATTTTTTATTTTAATAATATATACCACAAAATTAAAGGGAAATCTAACTCCATGTGGAATAATTAAATATAATCCTCTTACCTCCGTTAATTTATTGTTTAATTTTGTATAATGGAGGCGGAAAAAAATGAATGTAATAAGTAATTGTGAAAGCATTATTCATATGTCCAAGGACATAATATTAATTCAAGAAGATTGTTTAAAAGCTTTGAAACTTATTGAATCTAATTCAATTGATTTAATCTTTGCTGACCCACCTTATTTCTTATCTAATGGGGGGATAACATTTAAATCTGGTAGAATTGCATGTGTTAACAAAGGTGACTGGGATAAAGCTAAAAGCCAAAAAGAAATTGATGAGTTTAACTTAAGTTGGCTGACTGAGTGTAAGAGAATATTAAAGGGAAACGGGACAATATGGATAACTGGAACTTATCATAATATTTTTTCGGTGGGAAAAGCCTTAACTTATCTAAAGTATAAGATCCTAAACAATGTTGTTTGGGTAAAAACAAACCCCCCAAAAAATATCAGTAAAAGAATGTTTACGCATTCATCAGAGATAATAATATGGGCAAAACAAAATCCAAGTAGTCAACATACATTCAATTATGAAGAAATGCTCAAACTTAATAAAGGTAAACAAATGACAGATGTTTGGCTTATAGATTCAGTTGGTTATTCAGAGAAAAAATATGGTTACCACCCCACACAGAAACCTCTTAAACTCCTCGATAGAATTTTACTCTCATCTACTAAAAAAAATCACATTGTACTTGACCCATTTTGTGGTAGTGGAACTACTGGAGTGGTAGCGAAAAAGCTTGGCAGAAAATTCATAGGGATTGACCAGAACATGGATTATATTAATCTTGCCAAAAATAGAATATTAGACAAGCACTAGAAGGTAATATTCACTGGTAATTGATTTTGAGGTAAGAGGATTAATTTTTTGCTAATTTCGTGTTATTTTTTCAAAGAAATTAGAATTTGAATAGTTTATTACTCCCTAATTTACATTAGGTATAGAAGACATGGTTTGCTTATTATACAAGTGTTGAATGCGGTTTTGACAGTGTAGAAATTGAATATAGCAAGATGTACTTTGCAGTAAAATTAGTCTAATATTGAGATTGATTTAATTGAAAGCAGCCAAAGAAAGAAAACAAGTCATTTGAGGATTAATGTCATAAAATTGTTGGATTTGTGTCATGCGGATTTCTGGGGCGGAATTAGATTACCAGGGGTAAGAAAGGGCTATCCAAAAGTCATTGAAAAGTGACTTTCGAGGACAGTCCCCTCAAAATCTTTCAACATAAACATATTAAGGATTAAAACAACACATAAAGCTACAATGGAGGTTATGAATAGGAGTAGACCCCAAGTTATTAAGATATCCTATTACAGAGTACTGCAATGAAAGATGCAGAACTCTGTACTTTTATTATGTGAGTCATTAGGGAAAAATTAAGTCTTAAAAGCAATATAAGTTCAGTTCTTTATACTATCTTTTCAACAAGTTGAAAGCCCTTTGTCTTTAAAAACTTTAGGTGATGCTCAAAATTGCATAGAGAATCGGAACAATCGATTGATTGAAGATTTAAACTCATAAATGTTTCCCAATCAATTTTGGTTGATAATATAGTTAACTTTTCAGTATGCCCAGTAACGGTATTTAGCTGTTCATCGTTTGCGTGAATATAAACATCGAAATAGATCACCAGCTATCCGAAGAACACAACTACACACATAGTCTTGCTCTATGTCTAGCTTTTTTGTTTTTGGCATTGCCTTCCTTGAAAGCTTACCTGTTTTCGTTAAGGATAACACTTAATCAGGAACGACAGAAGTAGAATGGTCGTCAAATTCAACCTTAAGAAAGGAAGGATCCTCAATGAAAAATTCAAACCCACTACCAAATTCGACTAAGTCATCGAGGGGAGCAATTTCCTCTAAAACTTGGAAATAGGTATCAGGATTACCTTCTAAAATCTTTAAAGCAACTTGTACTAAATTGTCTCATTCCTCATATTCGTCTTGGTCCTTTTTCTTTCCAGTATCAATTGCAGCCTGTAACTTTGCCTTTTTTTTCACATCTTGCTTAAATAATTATTCAAAAAAACAGGCTTATAGACGTTTGCCGCCTTTCTAGCAGCAGCCTGATTCGTTCCTGGATGTCCAGGTAGAAAGGGGGGAGGAGCTTGTTTTAGTTCTTCCCAATCGACAGGTGTGTCACATTCCTTATGAATCGATTCAATCATTTCAAGCTTATTTTCAATGAGTTCTACCTGAAATTGATTGTTATTCAATCTCCTGGAGTTTTTGAGCTTCACGTTGCTGTCTTTTAAGTTCATTGTGTTGGTTATAAGCATTAGAACGGTAGTTTCGCCCCGAACTAGTAGCCATGGGTGTTACACTTCTTGGAAGCAGAAAGAGAGAAAAAACAGGAAAACTCACCAATCATGGTGAGTTCGTTTGTTATTCAAGCCTATTCTTTAAACCCTCATCGTTCTTTCGTGCAAACGCACCACCCTCACGTATAGTTTCAGTGAGAGCGCGTTTAGCAAGCATTTCCATACTTACTTCTTCTTGATACGGATTTTGAGGAGCTTTTGTTTTTCTGGTTCTTTTGCGTGTTTTTTGTATCTGTCACGGTTATTCCTTCTTCTTTTGATAGTATGGTCTCATATGTAGCGATCATGTTTTTACAATTTATTCAACAAACGATCATGATATTTGCTGAAAATAAGTAATGCAAGAATTGAACCTAAAAAGCACAAAGACATATCCCATTGAGTATCCCATATATCACCTTGAGTACCTAAGAAGTCTTTCGCAGCCTTTCCTCCATGTGCGATTTTAGAAACTAGCCACTCTATAATTTCATATAGGGCTGCAATCGCTAAAGTAGCACTTAAAACAAAAGTAACTACCCAGAACCCTTTTTTTAACTCGGTTTTCCTTATTATGATTTCTCTAATTACAATTGCAAGTAGCCCTTTTAGAAAATGTCCAAACCGATCATAGTGATTCCGGTTTAGATGGAATTCCTCTTTAATCCAATTAAAAAGAGGAACTTTAGCATATGTGTAATGACCTCCAACAAACGTAAGAATGCAAAGAATTGCTATGATTACATAGGCTAATGTTGTAAAACGGAATTTATTGTATGTCCATATTAGAATAACAAGACCAAAAACTGCCGGAAATACTTCTAAAGCCCAATCTCTATATGTGTCAGGTTTTATTCCTGACCAAAGTAATACAGAAAGTACAATGAATAGAAGGAAAACATGTATATTCGTTCTACTTTTATCTTTCCTCAAAAATATCACTCCATATCATGCTCTGGGTTAGATGTAGATGTAACCTATTCTAAAGACGCCTCGTTTTAATCCAATAGTTTAAATTAATATTTCCTTTATACAATTACATAATACTAAAGTCCTAAAAAAGTACTATTTCTCCCAATTTATGCATGGATAAAAATGCTTGAAACAAAATAGCAAATTGAAGGAGGGAGAAGGATGCCGTCATTTTTTAAAAAGAAAGAAAAACACCAACAAGAAGTCTCCTTACCTGAGAGTCAAGTCTTAGAGTCAAAGCAAGAAAGTATAAGCGGTAACGTAGAACAAACGGTAGAAGAGGTTAAACAGATTTTCGAAAAGGATATCGATTTTTCAACTAGAAGGTTTCATTTATTTGGTGAGGCCTTAGCTGTCGTCCTTTATATGAATAGCTTAGTTGATCAAGAAAAAATTGATAGAGATATTATTAAGCCTCTTCAAGAGAAAAGACCCGGTGAGTCCTACATTCAATCCAAAATCACCACAAACTGTCTCACGTCCAGCCTACTGGAAGATGTGCTGTATCATTGCTCAGGAAGATCTGAGTCAAGGCTATCTACTTTATTAACGGGTTTATTGAGAGGGCAATGTATCGTTTTAATAGAGGGTTCAGAGCAAGCTCTCCTTCTTGATGCATTCAAGCCTGAGAAGCGAAGTCTCGCACAACCTGAAACTGAGAGAGTGGTTAGAGGTCCTCGAGACGGGTTTATCGAACAAATCATGACGAATGTATCTCTATTACGTTATCGTTTACCTGTTCCTGAGTTTAGAATAGAGCACGTGGAAGTTGGTAGGCGTACAAAAACGATAGTGGGAATTTGTTATATTGAGGGTGTTGTAAACCAAGAGTTATTGAATGAGGTGAAAAAGCGTTTAGATCGAATTGATATCGACCGGATACTGGATGCTGGATATATTGAGCAATTTATTGAGGATAACCCACGGTCCCCGTTTCCACAGGTTCAAAATACGGAACGGCCAGACAAAGCAGTAGGTAATTTACTAGAAGGTAGAATCGTACTATTAGTAGATGGTTCACCGTTTGTATTGGTTGTACCTGCCATTTTTAATCAGTTTTATCAAACGAGTGAGGATTATAATGAGAGGTTCCTAATCACGAGTGCTGTTCGCTTGATTCGTTTTATGTCTCTCATCTTTTCACTAACGTTTTCGTCCTTTTATGTAACAGTTCTTTCCTATCATCCAGAGATGATTCCAGCGAAATTTGTTGTTGCTGCTTCAAGCGGTCGTGCTGGGGTCCCCTTTCCGGTGTTTATTGAGGTTTTAGTGCTGGAGGTGGCGATGGAAATATTACGTGAAGCAACCGTCCGAATGCCTCAGCAGGTAGGTGGGGCGCTCTCGATTGTTGGGGTACTTGTTATCGGACAAGCGGCAGTATTAGCTGGATTCGTTAGTCCAATAACAGTTGTCATTATCGCACTATCAACGATTGGGTCGTTTGCAACACCTTCGTATAATGCAGCAACCGCTTTTCGGATGCTGCGTTTCCCCTTAATCATTCTTGCTGGAACCTTTGGATTACTTGGATTAGCGTTTGGGGTTATGGTAATCCTCAATCATATGCTATCATTGCGATCCTTTGGTCTTCCGTATATGGCACCTGTTGCCCCTGGAAATTTTACGGGCATGAAAGATTCATTCATTCGCGCTCCACTTCGATGGTTAAAGAATCGGCCAGCAGAGTTAAAGCCACAGGATGTAAAAAGGATGGACCCTAAAGAAGAAAGGATTCCAAAGTCGTCATTGAATGTTCAAGAGGATGGTGATTCTAATAGATAAGCAACGAGATAAAATTACAGGGGTACAATTGGCATTCATTGTAATCAGTTCTATCCTTGGTGTTGCCATGCTCGCTTTTCCGAGGTTTGTTGTCAAGGGAGCGGGGATAGGTGCTCCATTTGCAAGCATAATTGGAGTTGGAATTACGTTCATCGGTCTTTTAGCAATTGTATATTTGGGAAAAAGATTTCCAAAGCATACCGTCATTACATACAACGAAATCATCTTAGGAAAATTTATTGGTCGTATTTTTAGTATAATGATCATTCTATTTTTTACCATAAACATGGGCCTTGAAACACGACAATTTGCTGAAGTAGTAACAGGCGCACTTCTACCAACTACACCCATTCAAATTGCCATCTTTATGATGATTTTCTTATGTGCAACAACTGGGTTTCAAAATGTTTCAACCTTTGCCTTTATCCATTTTTTCTATATGCCATTGATTATTTTTCCATTTGCACTCGTCTTACTTCCAGCCTTTGGAGACATTGAGGTGTATCACATTACTCCAATTTTAGGAAACGACCCAACTTGGAGAGAATTTTTAAAAGGAAGTCTTGTGGTTACACAGTCGATGTTAAGCTTTTTCGTTATATCAATGGTCATCCCTTATATGAAACAACCAGAAAAATGTCTGAAAGGTGGAGTCTTGGGACTTTTGATAGCCGGCTTTATTGTCATTTTTATTGTGTTCATGACGGTCGGTGTATTTGGAGATGAGGATATTCTTCAAATGATTTGGCCAACATTAGTTCTAGGTAAAATGATTACTGTTCCTGGTGAAATTTTAGCAAGGGTGGATGCTATTTTGGTTATTTCCTGGATATATGGTGTTTTTACGACACTTCTATCCTATTATTTTATTATTGTTCGCGGAATAGGGGAACTTTTTCGATACTACAATTACCGGGTAATCGCAGTAGCAGGTTTTCCGGTTGTTTTTTGTATCGCCATTTTTCCACAAAATATTTATCATATGTATGATTATATATTGCTAGTAACAATGTATGGCCTTCTGTTAACGATTGTATATCCTGTAATCCTTTTAGGAATTGCAAAGCTGCGTAAAAAAGGAGGAGTTTCAGTATGAAAATGATACGAGTTTTTATGCTCCTTCTTGTATTTATTCTTTTTTTAACAGGATGCTGGGACAGGTACGAACTGGAGGAACGTGCAAATATACTGGCACTTGCAATTGATCTTGCTGAGGGGAACGATAGTGCAGAGGTAACCCATCGTGATGGAGATTTTCCAGAAGGGAAAAATGATATCTTATATAAAGTTACTGCTCAAATCGCATTACCTGGAAAAATCAAGCTTGGCCCTGAAGGCGGTGGAGGGCAAGGATCTGAGAAAACAGTGTGGTTATTAGACACATATGGTCATACGATAAAGGATGCGATGTCCAATCTCCAGCAACAGCTTGCTGAAAAGTTATATCTTGGGCATCTACAGATTATTGTGGTGTCCGATGAAGTTGCGAAGAAGGGTATTAAGGATATAAGTGATTTTTTAAAGCGTGATCACGAGATCCGGAGAACAGCCTGGATGGCTATTAATAAAAAAGATGCGGCAAAAGTTTTGAGAACAGCGCCACCACTTGAAACAGTACCAGCACTTTATTTAGCAGATACATTAGATAATGCGGTACGTTTTGGAAAGCTACCAAGGGAATATCTTGGGAACTTTTGGATAGATGTTTTAGATAAAGGGATTGACCCCGTACTGCCGGGGGTAAAAGTCATTAACAATGATCGAATTATGGTTGATGGAATCGCTTATTTTCGAGGTGAAAAAATGGTTGGTCTAACATCCCCGATTGAAATAGGTGCCTTTATGGATATGAAAGAGAAAGCCTCCGGCGGTTACCCTTTAAGTATTTCGTTAGATGATAAGAGTGTTTACATGATTCAAACTCAAGAACGGAACTCTAAAATAAAAGTCGATGTAAAAAACGGAATACCAAGAGCAACAATTCATGTAGAAATAGATGCCATTCTTGAGGAAGCCATTGACGTAACCTTAAGTAGCGACAAAATGAGTCAAATTGAAAAAGCAGCCAATAAAAAAATGGATGAAGTCAGCAGTGAATTAATCAAGCAGCTTCAGGAGCACCAGTCAGATGTCCTTGGTCTTGGCGCTAGAGTCAGAGCCAAATTCGGAACGTATTGGGACGAAGAAGTAAAAACCGATGAAAATTGGTCTGACATTTACAAAGACATGGATATTAAAGTGACTTTTGACTATACAATCAGGCGGACTGGGATGAATTGGGAGTAGGGGGGCATTGCTGGGCCCCCTGGATTTATCGTGGGATTAATATGCATAAATCCAGAGCATCTGGCCGAACAACTCATAGATATCTATGCAAATGTAACGTGTCATATTTTTATGGCTTACGAACGTGTTGCCCTGAATATATTTATTATTGAACTATTTCTCCACTTAACACTCTTACGGGTTGTTTGATAGTGGGAGATTCCTATGTACGGAAGCCTATCGGCTTCTAATTGATTAGGCTATCCTCGAAGTCCATATGGTTAGAAGTCTTAATGCTTCATTTTTAAGATTTCGTCCTGCGTTAATATCCCTATCATGATGGGCTCACCAAGTTTAATGGCTTATTTTGACTCGATTAAGTTGCACTAGAAAGGGCAGCTTCACTATCGAATAGACTAGTCATTTAAACCCTTTCCATCAAGAATTTGTTGCGTGTATTTTTCAATCCTTGACACCCGGGTTTTAGATTGTTTGGCACCTGAAAAATAATAAAGGTATGCGTTCTGACGCCCTGGTGTTAACCCTTCAAACGCCGTTTTTAGGGCAGGGATTTCTTCAAATTTTGCTTGTAGTTCTTCTGGAATTTCGTAATCTGCAGTCTTTTTTAACTCCACTTTCAATCCTGCTTTTTCTACCTCGATTGCTTCGAGAATATACTCTTTTATAAAGGGCTCTTGGTCCATTATTTCTTGAACATTTTTGAATCGGATTTGTCTAGTTGCTTGTACATTCTCCGTTTGTTGAATTAGGATTCCATGGGGGTCCTTTAACAAGGCACCTTTATGGAACAGAAGCGCACAGTATTCTTTAAAGCCATGCATGAGTACGACATTTTTACCCTCATACATGTAACATGGATGCATCCACTTAATATCCTCTGTCAGTTCAAACTCAAGAATGATTTCTCTTAGCTTTTCAAATTCTTCTTTCCACTGTTTGGCTTTTTTGATGAAGCCATCAACCTTACGATTCCTTTTCGTATCTGTCACGAAGTAACCCCCCTGTCCATTTTAACTCTATGTAAAATATTGATTATTATTTGCTAATGATAGGATAAAAATTAGAATCGTGTCAAGAGAAGGGGCATGGTGCTCTACCTCAATCATTCGTTGCCATTCTTCCAAGCGGTCCATCTTCATCAATAATATCTTGAATCTCATATACTGAGATAGGAAACATCGGAAAGCCGAATACATATGGTGTTAAATCATAGAGTTGAAAATAGATGACAAGTGTTTTGTCAGCGATATAAAAAGCCTGGTTTGGACTTATCGTTGTAAATTCGAAGATTAACTCAATCTTACGTTCCTTAATCTGGGTGTGAATGAGTTCGGATAATCTTTTTACATAATCACTACCTGGCTTGAACAGGTCTTTAAGGTCACAACGTCTTCCTCGCCTTAGGTCGAAGGTTAGAGATCGGATAAAAGTCATGCCATGGGCAGCTTTGTCATGATAGGTGTAATTAGATTGGGTCAGACTTAGTACCTGACGCTGGTTGTTTTTGATTTCATAATACCCGAGCATTTCATTTACTGTAGTGGGCATATTTCCGACCTGTAGTGAAATCAATCCTTGCGTTTGGTGGATAATTGATTGGTTGATTAAGTGTTGGAGTTGTTGATTTCGTATCTTTTCAACCTGAGGATAATAGACTGTTTTCTTGGGGCCGAATTGGTAGGTTTGTGTCCTTATACTCACTGGAAATGAAATAGGCATACGTCACCATTCCTTTTTGCCTTATCGTATTCCTTTGATGAAAACAGTGTGATAGCATTGGAAACTATTACGTTAGGGAGATGCGGTTGTGGCTGTGTCTTTTTTTAAATTTTCAATAGGAGGACAAAAAATCACAAACTTATGTCAAATTACTCATATTTTAAATAATCTGAATTGTATGTATTATTAAGACGAGAGGTTTTACTACTTTTGAAGGAGGAGCATACATAATGACTGAAAATAAAGCATGGTCTGTTAAAATGGCTGATTCCTTTATCCAAGCATATCCTGATTTGTCGGATAAATGGGACCATGAATATGGTGTGGTTTTTAAGGGGATTGAAGATATTTGGTATAAAACAAAGGATCAGAAGTATTTCAATTATCTAGAATCAAACATTAAGTCACGAATTGCTGAAAACGGAGAAATTGATGGATATGAGCTTGAAGATTACAGTGTGGATCATATAAATACAGGAAGGCTTTTGTTTACATTATATGACGAGACACAGGATGAACGGTATCGAAAAGCGGCAGCGATTTTACGCAATCAATTTAAAACACATCCACGAACGAGTGAAGGGCTTTTATGGCATAAAAAAATATTTCCGTATCAAAGTTTCTTAGATGGCATTTACATGGCATCACCCTTCTACGCACAGTATGCGAAAACCTTTAATGAACCGGAAATTTTTAAAGATATCATTAACCAAATTACTTTGCTTGAAAAGCATTCGCGTGATGCAAACACCGGACTTTTCTATCATGGCTGGGATGAGAAAAAAGAACAAATCTGGGCGGATCCGGAAAAAGGACATTCACCAAGTTTTTGGGGACGTGCCCAAGGCTGGTATTGTGTGGGGATTGTAGATGTATTAGATTATCTTCCTGAAGATGATCCGGAAAGAGATCGATTAATTGAAATCCTAAATGGACTGCTTTCCTCAATTGTAGGGCATCAGGATGAAGAAAGTGGTGTTTGGTACCAAGTTGTTGACCAAGGAAACCGGGCTGGTAACTATTTAGAATCTTCTTCTTCGAATATGTACATATATGCATTGGCTAAAGGGATTCGAAAGGGTTATCTACCTGACAGCTTTCTTCCTGCGTTAAAACGTGGATATCAAGGGATTCTTGATCAGTTTATCGAGGTCGTTGACGATGGAAAAATCAATCTTCACCAAACCTGTAAAACAGCTGGACTCGGATTAACGAATCATCGTGATGGGTCATTTGAGTATTATATTAGCGAACCAATTGCTACAAATGATTTCAAAGGGCTGGGTACTTTCATGATGGCTAGTGTGGAAGTAGAACAATTACCTAAGTTGGTTGAAATTTAAAAACATACCTGGAATCGTAGATTTAGGGATTACAGGTATTCCTCTTTTTTTATCAAATGGAATCGCTTACAAATTTATAAGAAGGCTTGAATCGATTGCCGTTCCTTGCTAAATGTCATGATTTTACTTATACCCACCCGAGAGATTTTTACTATATGGTTGCTTAATTTGATTTATTTTTTATTGGTAGAATCGCATTTCATCTTTTATGCGTTCGATAGATGTTCAGAGTGAGATCAATTCTACAAAACCATTAAAACGAGGGGGTTTTACGATTTATGAAGAAAAAAGGGATTTTTGGATTTTTAACATTGTTATTCGCTTCGATGTTGATTCTTGCAGCATGTTCAGGGGGTGGGTCAAACAAGACGGATACCAATTCGAAAGAAGAGGAAGGGGAAAAGCCTGCAGAAGGTAAAACCTATCAATTTAGACTAGCGGAAACGCATCCAATTGATTACCCAACGACTAAAGGGGATATTAAATTTGCAGAATTAGTGGAAGAACGGAGTAATGGCCGTATTAAAATTGATGTCTTTCCTTCGTCACAGCTTGGGGAAGAAAAGTCGGTTATCGAGCAGGTACAATTGGGGGCAATCGAATTCACAAGGGTTAGTAGTGGTCCTCTAGCCGAATTTAATAAGGATTTCGGCGTGTTCAGTCTTCCTTATATTTTTGATAATGATGAACACACTTGGAATTTCTTAAATGGTGAAATGGGCGCAACGATGCTTGAGAGCTTAGCGGAATCAAAATTTATGGGTCTAGCCTATTATAGCTCTGGCTCTAGGAATTTCTATTCTTCAAAGCCACTTAATAGTATAGAAGACATTGATGGATTAAAGATCCGCGTTCAACAGAATAAAATTAACATGGAAATCATTGATGCGCTTGGGGCAAATGCAACTCCGATGCCATATGGAGAAGTGTACAGTGGTTTACAAACAGGCGTTATTGATGCAGCTGAAAATAACCACCCAAGCTATTTCTCAGCAAAACACTATGAAGTAGCACCAAACTATATTCTTGATGGACATCAACGTGTTCCTGAAGTGCTATTAATATCGAAAAAGGTTTGGGATGAATTATCTGCTGAGGATCAAGAGCTAATCAAACAGGCTGCACTGGATTCTGTCGAATTCCAAAGAGCAGAATGGGATAAATATGAAAAAGAAGCATTGGAAGCAGTTAAAAAAGATGGAGCTACTGTTGTTGAGGTTGAAGATTTAACTCCATGGCAGGAAAAAGTTAAACCAGTTATTGATAACTACCGTGATGATTTTAAGGAAGTGCTTGACGCAATTGATAGTGCCCGAAAGTAAGAATTTATGGTACGATTAAGTCAAGAATGAGAAGAGACTCATAATGGGCCTCTTCTTTTCCTTCAGTTAATCTAAAATGGGGCTGGTTACTTGAAATCAGTATGGAGGAGAATAACAGATCGACTTAATGGAACAGTCTTTCTGAAAGATAAATCACTAACTGTAAAATTATCAGTATTTTCTGGAATCTTGATTGTATTCCCTATGATCATCTTTACGTTCATCGCTTATACAAGATTTTCAGAAATGCTTCAAGAAGAAGCTCGTGATTATAATCGTCAAATCAATGAGCAGATTCAATTCTATGTGGAAGGCTATTTACGGGATTTTGAGATAGAAGCATTAAAGATTATCAATCACCCTGACACCGTCCGTCTATTAAAAGCAGAAACCTTTCAACACCTGAATGACGATACAGTTTCTGCAGTAGAAAAAGTTTTGCAGAATGCTGCCTATTCTAGAGCAGACATCGTGAACTATACAATCATCCTCGATCAAATACAAATCATCGATTTAGCAGCTACAGAACAAAAGCAGTCATTACTGGAATTGCAGAGCGAATATTGGTATAATCTCGTTCCTAATAAAGGGCAAACTCGAATCTTGGTTCGACGTATCCCCGACACCACAAGCAAATACGGGACTTTAACAAAGACAGAAGAACCGGTCATCACCATCGCAAAGCGTCTAGTAAACCCACGAGACTTACAACCATTTGGTATGTTGATTTTAGATGTAAATTATCGAAGAATGCATGATATTGTGAATCGGGTAAGGCCCGGTCACTCTGGTTATCTCTATATTTTAGATGATAGTGGGCGATATGTGTACCATCCAAACAGTAAAAAAATTGGGGAGATGGCAAGTCCTGCTGAGAAAAATATAGATGCTTCTGAACACTATTTTTTGAATAAAAAGGAAAATTTCTTTTTGACATGGAGTAAAAGTGAGGTTCTTAATTGGCAATTCGTTACATATATACCTTATTCGGAATTAATGCAAGGCGCAAATTCCATCAGAAATACCCTCTACTTCACATCAATTGTCTTTATCATCATTGCTTATTTGATGAGTTTGGGACTTGCTACGAGTTTAATTAATCCTCTAAAGCGACTGCATCGCTTCATCAGAAAAGTGGAAGTAGGCGATTTCACTGGAAAAGTACCAGTTATGTCGAAAGATGAGATTGGGATGCTGACACATGGTTTTAATCACATGGTAGAGAAATTGGACAAGTTAATGGATGAGGTTTACATGTCTAAATTAAAAGAAGTAGAAATGAATCTTAGACAGAAAGAAACCGAATTAAAGATGCTTCAGTCACAAATTAATCCGCACTTTTTATACAATTCACTGGACACAATTAGAGGAATGGCACTAGAAAGGGATATGGATGATATCTCGATTATGGTGGAATCCCTTGCACAGCTGTTACGGTACAATATTAAAGAAGAAGCAGCAACCGTGTCAATCAAACAAGAATTGCTAATCGGTGAAAAGTATTTAAAGATTCAAAAATACCGTTTTGAGGAGAAGCTCACCTATCATTTTGATATTCCGGATGAGCTGCTAGAGAAAAAGATTGCTAAATTTACACTTCAACCTCTCTTGGAGAATTGCATTGTCCATGGATTAGAGCCGCAGAACGGAACTACCCATATTACAATACGTGCTGAAATTCTTGATTCGGACGTCTTTGTGTTAAAGATATCAGACTCGGGGCCTGGTATCGATGAGGAACAACTAGAAAAAATAAGAAATCTATTAAATAGTAAACTTACAAAAGATACCGTAAATCACATTGGGATCATGAATGTCCATAAACGGATAAAGCATTTATTTGGCAATGAATTCGGCATTTTTATTACTAGTAGTCAAACATCAGGAACCACAATTGGCATTAAATTACCACTTTAGTTTGTTAAAAGGGGGAACATTATGCATCAAATCTTGTTGGTTGAAGATGAAAGATGGATTCGGACGGGCATACGGAAGACCGTTGAAAAAACAGGTCTGCCTTTTGAAGTTGTACATGAATCTACGAACGGGCTTGAGGCCTATGATTGGCTCACTGGGAACAAGGTTGATCTTGTGTTAACTGACATTCGGATGCCTTCAATGGATGGAATTACGCTTATAAAAGAAGTCCGCCGGCGGGCGATGAATTTAGATATCATGATTATTAGCGGGCATGACGATTTCGCCTATACCCAGCAAGCTATTAGACTTGGAGCGATCGATTATTTATTAAAGCCTGTTGAGCAAGAAGGGATGAAGGAAGCATTAACGAAATGGTTGCAGGAAAAAGAAACGAAGAATGCTAAATTAGAACGTGAAGACCAGAATTTAAAAGATATGAATGAGCTGTCGCCGATAGAGCGAGTCCTTTTATATATCGATCATTCATTAGCAAAGGATGTTTCTTTAGCGGAAGCTGCCGAAATGGCACACTTAAGCACGAGTTATTTTTGCAAGCTGTTTAAGAAGGAAACCGGAAAAAATTTTAACGATTATATTGTAAATGTTCGCTTGCAGGAGGCGGAGCGCTTACTAGAACATACCTCTCTAAGAGTATCAGAAATTGCAAAAAGACTAGGATACTCCGACCTCGCATACTTCAGCAACTCCTTTAAAAAACAAAACGGTATGACCCCAAGCCAATATCGAAAGGGACCATAGGGACGGTTCTAGTGGTCCCCCTTCGGTAGGAACCAACAGAACCGTCCCCTTGGACACCTCCGTGACATCCCTAGTCCCTTAGTACTTTCCTCATGCTAAAAACTTACAACTAATTCCCTGTGTCGATTTATGTAAAATATAGTAGAATGGTAGATAGAGAAAACAGAATCGATTTAGGGAAGAGGAATAATATTGAAGAAGGTTATCATCGGGTTGGTGCTTGTATTAGTGGCGTCCTCTCTATTTTTTACGAGGGAAGCTTTTTCTGATATTTTACAAGATAGCTATACTTCGATTAAGGAAGTAGTCATTGGAAAAATTGCTTTAAGTAAAGAAAGCGACGGGGCCGAAAAAGTAGAGGCGCCGGAAACTCAAACAGCAGGTGAACAGACCGAAGTTGCTCCTGAGGATGCGAAGCCTGTGATTGATCAAAATGATCCATTTCTATTGTTAGTCAATAAAAAAGTAGGCGTCTTGAATGAAACGTATGTACCACAAAATCTTACCGTTCCAAATGTAGCATTTTCTACGTCCGTTTCTGAGCGTAAACAGATGGTAAAAGAAGCGGCAGATGCATTGGAACAATTATTCTCTCAAGCAAGTAACGACGGAATTACGCTACATGCACAATCTGGCTACCGTTCATATGGTACACAAACATCTCTTTATAACTCTTATGTACGTGCAAATGGGGAAGAAGAAGCGAGTACATTTAGTGCCAAACCTGGGCAAAGTGAACACCAAACCGGTCTTGCGATGGATGTGACAAGTGATAGTGTTGGCAACCAGCTTGTTCAAGAATTTGGAGAAACAGTCGAAGGTAAATGGGTTGCCGAGCACGCAGCTGAATTTGGGTTTATTGTCCGCTTTCAACTAGGTAAAGAGGATATCACGGGTTATATGTACGAGCCATGGCATATTCGCTATGTTGGTGTTGAACATGCCAAGTATATGACAGAACACGGACTTACATTAGAAGAATATCTTGGAGTTGTGGAATAATAGATTTGAAGAGCTCATTTGGGCTCTTTTTTCTTTTGGCATTGCTTTAACCATTCAACGTACTTTACAATAATTGTAAAGGAATTCCTAAGTATCTGAAACGGCGGTGTTTACAATGAACATTGAACGTCAAGTAGAGATCTTTAATAAGCAAGCGGGTAAGTATTATAAAAGAGCCAAACAAAAAAATATCGACTTTCGACTAAGGAGGACGCTGCTACAGTCCACTACAGGAGATATCTTGGATTTATCTGTTGGAGCGGGAATGAACTTTCAATTTTATCCAAAAACATCTAGAATTACTGCGGTCGATTTTAGTCCTTTGATGATTGACCGGGCTAAAATCGTGGCAAAGGAACAAGGCCGTGTAGTTGATTTTCATCTTGGAAATGTTGAAGGAATCGTTCTGCCAGAAAAAAACTATGATACTGTTATCTCCACACTGTCTCTTTGCTCATACCCTCACCCCGAAAAGGTACTTAAGCGAATGGCTTCATGGTGTAAGGAGGATGGGAAGCTTCTTCTCTATGAGCATGGGATCAGCACAAACTCATTCATTGCTTGGCTCCAAAATAAAACAAACTCTTTTCACCTAAAAAAAGTTGGATGCCATATGAATCGTGATATTCTAAAACTTGTGCAAGAATCTCCGTTATCCATTGTTAAATCAGAGCACCACATGTTCAATGCTGTTCATTTAATCTGGGCTAAGCCAGTGAAGTATAGCCCTTAATATTCTTCATCTTTGAAAAAATATAAAGTGCCGGTTCCTCAAAAAACTAGGTACCCGGCACTTCATAAAATCTATATTTCTATACTTATATTGGCCTGCAATTTTGAGCTTTCTTCTCTTTTCATTTGTCTTCTTAGGATGAATACATACGCAAAAAACGCAACGATAATGCTTAAGGCACTATATAAAAAGACAGCTTTAAATCCTGCTTGTAGAGAAATAAATCCTAAGCAAATGGCACCAACACCGCCACCTAGATCTTTGGCAGTAAAAAACGTCGAGTTACCTGCTCCTCTTCGATCAGGGGGACAAAGTTTTATCATTACAGCATTTAATGCTGGTTCTACAAAACCTAATCCTAATCCATAAAGGATGCCTGAAATGATGAAATCTCCAAGCGAATTTGCGTAGGCTAAGACCACAAAAGATGTTGACATAATAACTAATCCAGGAATTATGACCAATGAGCTTCCATATTTATCCGCCAATTTCCCTCCGACAATTCTCGTAAACAATAGGGCAAATGAATAAACCGTATAATATAGACCGATGTCTTTGATTCCTAAAGAAAGAGCGAAGGTTGGAATAAAGGTTAATGCTACACCCATCCCAACATAAATAAAAGTAGTTACTAAAGCCGTTGGTAGAGCTGTTTTTTCATAAAGCAGTTCAGAGATTTTTCTTTTCCTTTTTAATGATTTGAATTCAAGGTTTGAATTTCCTTTTTCATACGTAATAAACAGGCTACAAAGAATGGAAATCAAGCCAATAAGTCCTGCAACAATGAAGAGAATTTGATAATTAAACTGTTGGATCAGATAGATACTTAAAGCGGGTCCAACTGCTGTAGCAAGTGTATTGGATAATCCAAAATAACCAACACCTTCTGCCAACCGCCTTTTTGGCACAATATCCGAAATAACGGTTCCGGAGGCATTGGTAGTTGCACTAAATCCTATTCCATGTAAACTTCTCATAACCAGCAGAAGACTAATCGAAAAAGCAACAACGTATGAAAAAGTAACAAAGGCGGTTACTACAGCACCAATAATGAGCACGATTCTACGACTCTTTTCATCTATTAGTTTTCCAAAATAAGGTCTAAAGAGTATCGCCACAAACATAAAGAAACCAAATAGCATACCTGAAATCGAATTATCGCCTCCTAGATGGATGGCGTATAAGGGGAGACCAGTCATTAACATATTATTGGAAATCTGCGTAGTCATGGCATAAATAAATGTTAGAAAATAAGATTTCGTCCATAATTTTTCTGTATTGTTCATTGGTCCTTCCAAAGGATATCCTCTTTTCTTTAAAATGATGCTGTAAATGATTATATCAGGTAAATTTACCCCAGTCTTCATTTGTGTTTTTTGTGCATATAAAAATGATGAAGTCATGAGATGGTTTCTTCATTTAGGATTTAACCTAAACTTTCAAAATCTTGTTATAATAGAAGTAATTCTATTAATTGAGGTGTCTGCATTGGAAACCAAACTATCACAGAAAATGAACGAATTTGGGGAATCGATTTTTAATGAGCTAGCAAACTATAAAAAGAAAAAGCTCCTTGAGGGGCATGATATCATAGACTTAAGCGTGGGCAGTCCGGATTTGCCGCCACCACCTCATGTCATTGAGGCATTGGCTACTCATGTTCAAGACCCATCATTATACGGATACTCGTTAACTGGAATTGACGAGTTACACCAAGCAATTTCAGAATATTATTCAAGACGATTTGATGTTTCCGTAACAAAGGAAAACGAGGTCTTAATGGTCATGGGTTCTCAGGACGGACTTGTTCACTTTCCGATGGTGTTTGCCAACCCAGGAGATTATATTCTTGTTCCAGACCCTGGCTACACGGCTTATGCAGCAGGGATTGCTCTTTCAGGAGCAACACCTTATGGCATGCCGCTAAAAGAGGAGAATCAATTTTTACCGGATTTGGATGCAATTCCTGAGGATGTTCGTGAAAAGGCTAAAATAATGATTCTAAACTTTCCTGGTAACCCAGTCCCGGCACTTGCAACGGCAAGCTTTTTCAGAAAAGTCATCCAGTTTTCGAAAAAATATCAGATCATTGTCCTCCATGACTTTGCTTATTCGGAGTTGTATTTTGAGGAAAAGCCGCTTAGTTTTTTATCAGTAGAAGGTGCTAAGGAAGTAGGGGTTGAATTCAACTCACTTTCAAAAAGCTTTAATATGGCGGGCTGTCGGATTGGTTATATTGTTGGAAATCCTGACATCATTGCTGCAGTGAATCGACTCAAATCAAATTTAGATTACGGAGTGTTTTTGCCAATTCAAAAAGCAGCGATTGCTGCATTACGTGATACCTCAAGCTTCAGTGAAGAACTAAGAGAAGTGTATAAGAAACGTCGTGATCAATTAGTGAACGGGCTTGCTGAAGTAGGTTGGCAAGTGGATTCCCCAAAAGCATCCATGTTTGTTTGGGCGAAGGTTCCCTCTGGGTTTACTTCAACTGAATTTACTTATCGTTTAATTGATGAAGCGGGGATTGTTGTCACTCCAGGCAATGCCTTTGGCCCAAGTGGTGAAGGATATGTTCGAATTGGTCTAGTTCAAAATGAAGAAACGCTTAAAAAGGCCGTCCAACGGTTAAAGGATATCCCATTGTTAAAATAGATTTTGGATACATTTCATAAAAAAGGCGAATCGCATTTAAGATTCGTCTTATTTTATTGTAAAAAAATGGGTATTATAAAAGTACTACATATTCAGGAGTGTATTCGATGCACCTAGTCTATAATGCCTTATTCCTTTTGGCCGCTGTGAAATGGGGCGATTGGAGAAGGTGGAGAGAATATTACGCAACGATATTATTTTTTATTGTGGGGGATCTTTTAAAAAATGTTTTATACCATGATTATTGGGTTTGGACGTATCAAGAAACAATGTTTGCAAAAAATATCCTAATTAATCATACATTTATTACTTTATTAATTACCTTTGTTTGCTATCCAGCCTCAGCCTTAATCTATCTCGGTCGTTTCCCCGAAGAAAAATGGAAAAAGTTACTTTGGATTGGTGTTTGGGTGTTTCTGTTCACAAGTGTGGAATTCATAAATTTGAAATATCTTCACTTAATTGAACACCATCATGGCTGGACGTTGGGATGGTCATTTCTCTTTAATCTCGTTATGTTTCCAATGCTTAGACTTCATCAAAAACAACCACTAATCGCGTGGGGATTATCAATAATCTGGATTATTTTTCTGTTGAATATGTTTCCGATTCCAATGAAATACATAAAGTAAAAAAATCCTCTTAACAAAAAACAGTCCTTTTAAGAAAGGGACTGTTTTTTGTTGACCTATGATTTACCCAAGTAATGAAACCGCACCCTTTCGATACTTTTCCTCAGGTGGCCATACAGAAAGGTCGAATGGATAATCAGAGCCAGGAACAATTCTGTCTTCTCCGACTGCCTTACATAGGAATTCGAGACTTTCTTGGTTCCACAAGACTGTGTCATACCAGAAACGTTTTAAGTACTCAGATGGTGGTGCTTGTAGGTTCGAGGATACAAGCTTCCACTGCTCATATCCTTTATCTATCCTTCCAATTTGATAAGGAAGGAACCCACCCCCATGGGCAAATAAAACTTTTACATTCGGATATCGATCAATTAGTCCGCTTAACAGGAAATCTGTTGCACAAACTGTCGTCTCCCATGGAACTCCAATCAAGTTCGGCATCATTCTTCTTTGTAGACGTGGGTCTTCTGCTAATAGTGGATGGATAAAAACGATAGCATTTAGCTTGTTTGCTTCTTCAAAAAATGGAGTGAAAAATTCATCAGATAACATTTGACCAGGTAACCCAGGGCCGATGATTACTCCTTTAAGTCCAAGATTCATTCCTTCTTGTAAAATTTGTGCTGCTTTGTCTGGGTTCGTAAGAGGGACGGTTCCAAGTGCTGAGATTTCTCTTGGTGCTGTTTTTGTCCATTCGGCTAAAGAACGATTGTATACGCTAGAAATTTCTGATGAAATATCATCAGGAAAATCATATAAGAATAGCTGTGGAATCGGTGAAACAACAGAATGAGAGACACCGGCAATCTCTTGTTCTTTTAAATAGAGCTGACTGTCAATGAAAGCTTGTTTGAGCTCAAAGCCCCATTTTTCATTCACAATTAAAAATTCATCTTTGTTTGCTTCTTTTCGAACCCATTTAGCATTTACTATTTTTTGATGATCTCTAAGCCATGTGATGACATCGGGTGGGATAAAATGTGTATGGAAATCGTACATTGTATGGTCCTCCTTATATCCTTTGGGAATTGTTCCTTTATGGTAAACGTTGTCCATAGTTCGTAATATAGCAAAGAAATATATGTTTGAAAAGACAGAGTTAAAAATATTTAGATTTGTTAGACAAATAATTTTACGAAAAATGAAATTAATTTCAGAGTTGTTCCACATAGAGAAACAGCAGTGTTGTTTATGGAATTGAAAGGGGTTACGATACGATTATAAATTATCAAAAAATTTCGTAATCTAGAAGGAGGAATTGGAGCATGAAAGTCGAAACAAAGGTTAAAGCAATAAATTGTTTGCATTTTATTAACGGACAATTTGTTGGATCACAAAATGAAAAAGCATTTAATAATATCAACCCTGCTACAGAAGAGGTTTTGGGAACTGTTGCAGAAGGTGGGAAAGAAGAGGTTAATTTTGCTGTAGCGGCAGCAAAAAGAGCATTAAACGGAAAGTGGAAAAACACTACTGTTGAAGAGCGTTCGAAAATTCTTCGCCGAATTGGGGATTTAATCCTTGAAAGACAAGAAGAGCTTGCACACCTTGAATCTTTAGATACTGGAAAGCCATTCTGGTTAGCAAATAGCATTGATATTCCACGTGCGGCATATAACTTCCACTTCTTTGCTGATTACATGATTTCAGTTAATACCGATGCAAATCTGCAAGACGACAAAGCATTGCATTATACACATCGTCGTCCGGTCGGAGTGGTAGGGATTATCAAGCCATGGAACCTACCGTTATTGCTTCTTACTTGGAAATTAGCGCCTTGTCTTGCAATGGGGAATACTGCGGTCATTAAACCAGCTGAATGGACACCGATGACTGCAACTGTCTTGATGGAAATTTGTAAAGAAGCCGGAGTTCCGGACGGGGTTGTCAATTTAGTTCATGGATTTGGTGCTAATTCTGCAGGAAGTGCAATCTCTGAGCATCCAGATGTTGACGCAATTTCCTTTATCGGCGAACCGGGAACAGGCTCGGCGATTATGAGAGCAGCATCAACCTCATTGAAAAAATTATCCTTCGAGCTTGGAGGTAAAAATCCGAATATTATTTTTGCGGATTCCGATCTTGATGAGGTAATTGAAACGACAATTAAATCTAGCTTTATCAACCAAGGTGAAGTTTGTCTTTGCGGATCAAGAATTTATGTAGAACGTCCAGTCTATGAAGAATTCGTAAACAAGTTTGCTGAGAAAGTGAAGACGTTAAAGGTAGGAAAACCGGAAAACGAAGATACCAATGTCGGAGCTTTAATCAGCAAAGAACATTATGATCGTGTAAATAGCTATCTTGAGATTGCCCGAAATGATGGTGCAACTTTTGTAACTGGCGGAAAACGTCCTGAAGGCTTAGATAAAGGCTATTATTTAGAGCCAACTATTATCACTGGGTTAGACCGAAATTCTCGCTGTGTTCGTGAAGAAATTTTCGGACCTGTTGTTACGGTTACACCATTCGATATGGAAGAAGAAGTTATCATGCAGGCGAATGATACTCATTATGGCTTAAGTGCAACCATTTGGACGAATGACCTAAGACGTGCCCACCGTGTTGCTCACCAAATCGAAGCGGGAATTATTTGGGTAAATACATGGTTCTTGCGCGACCTTCGTACACCATTTGGTGGCATGAAACAAAGTGGTATTGGTAGAACTGGCGGAATGCACAGTCTTGATTTTTACTCAGAACTGTCCAATATCACAATTAAACTATAAGGAAGGGAGTAAGACCGTTGACAAATAAAATTGAACAATTTGCATTAAAATTGGCTGAAGCAGAATCTACTTGTGTTGGAACTCAGCCGCTAACATCAGTAGATTCAGAGCTAACAGTCAAAGACGCTTATTATATTCAGCTTGAAAATATTAAAAAAAAGGTAGCTGAAGGACAGAAGATTGTTGGGAAAAAAATTGGTTTAACGTCTTTAGCGATGCAAAATCTTTTAGGGGTAGATGAACCGGATTATGGCCACTTATTGGATCAGATGGTGGTTGAAAATGGTGGTAAGATTTCAATTGAAAAAGTACTTCAGCCTAAGGTAGAAGCGGAAATTGCGTTTATTTTAAAGAAGGATTTACGTGGACCTAATGTGACAGCACTTGATGTTCTTCAAGCAACGGAATATATCGTTCCTGCATTAGAAATCGTAGATAGTAGAGTAAAAGATTGGAAGATTAAGCTCGTCGACACAGTTGCGGATAATGCATCATCTGGTTTTTATGTGCTAGGTGGGAAGCCAACTAAGGTAGAAGATGTTGACCTTGAGTTAATCGGCATGACTCTTTCAAAGAATGGCGAGTTGGCCAACACTGGTGTCGGCGCAGCAGCATTGGGAAATCCGGCAAACTGTGTGGCATGGTTAGCGAATAAGCTTTCTGAATTTGATATACCGCTACGTGCAGGAGAAGTTATTTTATCTGGTGCATTATCGGCAGCAATAGAAGCACAAGAAGGAGATTCATTTACTGCAAGATTTGCCCATATCGGGCAGGTAAGCGTTCGTTTCTAACTTTATTCAGTGGGGGGTAAAAAATTCCCGCTGAATAAAGGTAAAGCCTCCGGCGGATGCCACGATTTTTCAAAGGAAAATTTTCGAGCAGTAAGATTAAAGACTAAAATCGCCACATCCTGTGGCAACGTCTTTATGACCCGCCTCATGCGGGCCTAAAAATCAGGCGGCAAATACGCCAAGGCGCATTTGATAAAAAAGGGAGAGGTGAGTACATATGTCAAAAATAAAAGTGGCCATTCTTGGTTCAGGAAACATTGGCACAGACCTTATGCTAAAACTTCGCAGATCCAACCTACTTGAATTAACGACAGTGATTGGAATTGAACCGGAGTCAGACGGATTAAGAAAAGCTCGGGATCTTGGTTACGAGACGATTGATACCGGAATAAAAGGCTTTTTAGAAAGACCAGAATTAGCGGATATTGTGTTTGATGCAACCAGTGCAAAAGCTCATATTCGTCATGCAAAACTATTAAAAGATGCCGGAAAGCAAGTACTAGATTTAACACCAGCAGCAGTTGGTCCTTTCGTCGTACCTCCTGTTAATCTTGGAGAGCATGTAGAAGCTGAAAATATCAACCTGATTACCTGTGGAGGCCAAGCGACCATTCCGATGGTTCATGCAATCAATCGGGTACAGCAGGTTGAATATGCAGAAATTGTTGCAACGATTTCTAGTAAAAGTGCAGGCCCTGGAACGAGAGCCAATATTGATGAATTTACGCAAACAACTGCCCGCGGAATTGAAAAGATTGGCGGGGCAAGAAGAGGTAAAGCGATTATTATACTAAATCCAGCTGAGCCTCCAATTATAATGCGTGACACGATTCATGTCATTGTTGAGGGTGAAATGGTCAATCAGGAAGAAATTACAGCTTCCATCAAGGAAATGGAAAAGCAGGTTCAAGCATATGTGCCAGGATATCGATTGAGACAAGATCCAATATTCGATGACAATCGTATCACCGTCTTTATTGAAGTAGAGGGGGCTGGCGATTACTTACCGAAGTATTCCGGAAATTTAGATATTATGACTGCAGCCGCGGTAAAAGTTGCTGAAGAATGGGCACAGCATAAAATTTCGAAGGTAACTGTTTAAAATATGTGTTCAAAAAGGAGGGTGAAAAGGACCGCGTCGACAAAAACGCCACTTCCTGTGGCATTGTCGACACTAGCACGTCCTGTGCGTCGAAATTTCAAGGCGGCGCAGCTTTGAGTACCGGAGCGTATGCAGTTAATACGTGAGGAACGGAGAAGCAAGCCAACGCGGAAATTCGATGTGTCATTTTAAGCCGATTTTTTGACTTCCATAAAAGGAAAGGAGAGAAACATAGATGACCCAAGATAGAGATGTAATAATTACCGAAGTAGCATTACGGGACGGCAGTCATGCGATTAGGCATCAATTTACAGTTGATCAAGTAACAAGTGTTGCTAAAGCTTTAGATGAAGCAAATGTTCCTTATATAGAAGTATCACATGGAGATGGACTGGGGGGCTCGTCCTTACAATACGGACAGTCATTAACAAACGAATTAGAGTTAATTGAAGCGGCTGCATCTGTTGTAAACAATGCGAAAATTGCAGTTCTTTTATTACCTGGAATTGGAACGATGCCTGAGTTAAGGCAGGCGGCGCAGTTGGGTGCGAAAATGGCACGAATTGCAACCCACGTAACTGAGGCTGATGTGGCACCACAGCATATTGCTTTAGCAAAGGACCTTGGACTTGAAACAGTTGGGTTTTTAATGATGTCCCATATGGCACCGACTGCAAAATTAGTTGAGCAAGCCAAATTAATGGAAAGCTATGGCGCCGATACTGTCTATGTCGTTGATTCTGCTGGAGCACTCTTACCACATCAAGTATCAGAAAGAATTCGTGCTCTCAAAGATACCTTAACGGTTAATGTTGGTTTCCATGCCCACAATAATCTTTCCTTAGCAATGGCTAATACACTTGCAGCCATTCAGGAAGGGGCTACTAGAATTGATGGTAGTATTCGCTGCCTAGGTGCTGGCGCTGGTAATACACAAACGGAAGTACTTGTGTCCGTCCTTGATAAAATGGGGATTAAAACGGGAGTCGATATTTTTAAAATGATGGATATTGCGGAAGAATTGGTTGCTCCAATTCTAGAGAAGCCACAGGAGATTACAAGAGACAGTCTTGTTCTTGGCTATGCCGGCGTCTATTCAAGTTTCCTACTTTTTGCACAGCGTGCTGCGAAAAAGTTCAATATTGACTCACGCGAGATTTTGATTGAACTTGGAAAGCGACATGTTGTCGGTGGTCAAGAAGATATGATTATGGATGTAGCAGCAGAATTGGCAGCAAAAAAGCAAGGGTCCCTTGTTTAAGGAGGAAATCGAATGAGTCAATATAAAGAAATTGCCCAATACCTCGTTTCCGCAGAAGTTGAAAGACGCGCGGTTCCGAAGGTTACGGTTAATTTAAAGCCGGACTTAACGGTAGAAGAAGCTTATCTTGTTCAAGAAGAAATTGTTAACCTTAAGTTAAATGAAGGAAAACGAATTATTGGCCCAAAAATGGGGTTAACAAGCCCAGCAAAAATGAAGCAAATGGGAATTAAAGATCCGATTTACGGATATGTGTTTGATTATATGCTGGTTGAAAATGGAGGGAAGGCTCGCTTAAGCGACCAAATTCATCCGAAGGTTGAAGCTGAAATTGCATTTGTTATTGGTGAGGATATCGAAGGTCCTGGAATAACAGGTGCACAGGTTTTAGCCAAAACAGAATATGTTCTACCGGCACTTGAAATAATTGATAGCCGTTATGAAAACTTCCAGTTTACCTTACCAGACGTCATTGCCGATAATGCGTCTACGTCACGAGTTGTGTTTGGAACAGCGCTAAAGAAACCAGAACAATTTGAGCTTGATCTCGTAGGTGCCACCCTGTCCATTAATGGTGAAATAAAAGAACTCGGTGCAGGTGCTGCCGTCCTTGGTCACCCGGCAAATTCAATCGCAATGCTTGCTAATATGCTCGCAGCCAAAGGTGGAAAGATTCACAAAGGTGACATCATTTTATCAGGCGGGATTACAAGTGCTGTGAAACTGCAGCATGGTGATGTTGTAAGTGGTAAATTTGATGGTTTTGGTGAAGTTAGCTTCACCGTGACCGATTAAGAGAGGAAGACTTTTATGCCAATCATTAGCGTGCAAATGTTGGAAGGAAGACCGAAGGAGAAAGTAGCTGAATTAATTCACAATGTAACAAATACGGTTTCGGAAACATTGGGTGCAGATAAGGAAACGATTCGAGTGATTGTAACTGAAATTCCAAAAACGCATTGGGGAAAAGCCGGAGTGCCGATGGGCAAATAGAATTTTTTAAAGGGGATGCAAGATTGATAGCTTGCTTCCCCATATTCGCATAAAAATGAAAACGCTTGCTGATAGCTTGATAGTTTTGGATAAATTTATTTTAGGAGGGAATTAGGATGACAATTGAATTTAGCATGCTAGCACCACATGTTCCAAGTATGTGTCATGAGGATCAAGTACCTGAGTTCCAAAAGGATATGGCCTCAGCCATGAAAGAAATCGGGAAGAAACTAAAGGAGATTAAACCAGATGCCATTGTACTAGTTTCTTGTCACTGGCCTTCAACTTTCTTTCATTATGTAGATAGCACGCCAGTTCATAAAGGGATTTTAACTGCGATTGAAGCGCCCGATTTGATTAAGGATGTTCCATACCATTATCCCGGTGATGAAGATTTGGCGCTGGAATTGGTAAAAGCAGCTGAAGAGGCAAGTCTTGAGGTTCAAGGGGTAAATGATCCTTATTATGTTTGGGATTATGGTAGTGTGGTTCCATTACGTTACTTAGTTCCAGACGAAGATATTCCTGTCATCAATTTATCAGTCACATTAGCAGCATCTTTAGAAGAAACGTATAAATGGGGGCAAGTGATTGGAAAAGTTTTACGAGAAAGTGAAAAAAGAATTGTTTTTATTTCAAGCGGAGCCCTATCTCATAATTTAGTAAGGGGCAGACACAATATACCAACCGTTACAGAACACGCGATGGATAAGCAATTCATCGAATTTGTCATGAACAAAGACTACAAGGCGGCTTATGCCATGCTTCCTGAATATGCACGGTTTGCAAGAGTAGAATCTGGAGGACGTCACCTAGCCATGCTCTTAAGTATCCTTGATGAAAATGCCGAACCTGCTTATCTAGCAGATGGCCAATCATCTGGCAGCTGGAATGCCGTTATTACATTTGGACTAAGACAAATCCCAGATGTTACTCATTTAGAAGAAAGTGAATATGTAAAGTAATCAATAGGACCCAACATAAAGGGGGGAGCACATGAAAACGAAAGTGGGGATTATAGGGGCAGGTCCAGCAGGATTAATGCTATCCCATTTACTGCATTTACAAGGAATCGAATCGATTATCCTAGAGTCACGTTCCCGTGAAAAAATAGAAGGTAGGATTCGAGCAGGTGTGTTGGAGCAAGGTACCATTGACCTCTTGAATGCAACTGGTGTCGGAGAGCGCATGATGAAGGAAGGGCATGTCCACGAGGGAATTGAATTACAATTTAAAGGGAATAGGCATCGAGTTGATCTTAAAGAGCTTACCGGTGGAAAGCAGATTATGGTGTATGCGCAGCACGAAGTTGTTAAAGATTTAGTAGCTGCACGCTTAGAAGCTGGGGGGCAAATTTATTTTAATGTCAGTGATGTGAGCCTACATCAACTAGAAACAACCACACCGAAAATCCAGTTTCGAAGTGAGGCTGGGGGAGAGCTTGAGGAAATTGAATGTGATTTTATTGCAGGGTGTGACGGCTTTCACGGCCCAAGCCGAAAAGCCATACCCGACAATGTAAAGGTAGAAAAGGAGAAGGTTTATCCATTTGGCTGGCTTGGGATTTTAACGGAAGCACCACCAGCAAATCCAGAATTAATCTACTCCAATCATGAACGAGGCTTTGCGTTAATTAGTACGAGATCTCCTGACATACAACGCTATTATATCCAAGTAGACCCAAAAGATGATATTAAAAACTGGTCTGATGACCGAATTTGGACAGAGCTTCATGCAAGAGTAGATATGGATGGTTGGAGCTTAAAAGATGGCCCAATTATTCAAAAAAATATTGTTTCGATGCGAAGCTTTGTATGTGAAACAATGAGACATGGACGACTATTCCTAGCTGGAGACTCCGCCCATATTGTCCCACCAACTGGCGCGAAAGGATTAAATCTTGCAGTTGCCGATATACAAGTTTTAGCTCGAGGGATTAGTGAATTTTACAAAAATAGGAACGAAGAAACGCTTGACCATTATACAGAAATTTGTCTTCGAAGGGTTTGGAAAGCGCAACGATTCTCATATTGGATGACGACCATGCTGCATCGTAACTTTGAACACAGCGACTTTGAACATGGAATTCAGCTTGCAGAATTAGAATATCTGACTTCTTCAAAAGCGGCAATGACAAGTCTAGCAGAAAATTATGTTGGTCTTCCAATGGAATAGAAAATAAAATATTCATAGAAAAATACTACACCCTTAAAGAAGAACTACGTCGGTCAATTATTGGTGTAGTATTTTTATTTTCACTTATAAAAGAAAAATATAAGGGAGGAGTAGAAGTTGATTAGAAAATCATTAGATGAAAAAGCCTTTCTAAAATTAAAAGAAAAAATGGAGCAGGGTTTATTTCCTCAGTGGGTTCTTACTGATCCTGAAATTTATCAATTGGAGATTGAAAAGATCTACGGAAATACATGGCAATTTCTAGCCCATGAATCTGAATTAAAGGAACCCGGAAGCTATGTGACAAGGTGGATGGCACATGATCCGATTCTTGTAATAAAAAATAGAAATGGTGAAATTAACGCTTTTCTCAATTCGTGTACCCACCGGGGAACTATGCTTTGTACAGCAGACCGCGGCAATAAGAAAACGTTTTCATGTCCGTACCATGGCTGGAGCTATAATACCGATGGTGAATTAATTGGGATAGTGGCTGGAAATAAAGTATATGGTGAAGAAATGTGTAAGGCCGAGTGGAATCTTCGCCAGGTTCCAAGGGTGGAAAGCTACCAGGGGATGATTTTTGGCAATCTAAATGTGAATGCTGAAAACTTGGAGGACTATTTAGGAGATATGAAATGGTACCTGGATATGTTACTTGGTAGAAGTGGCGGTATGGAGGTAAGAGGTCTACCACAGCGCTGGGTTGCAAAAGCAAACTGGAAAGCAACGGCAGAAAACTTTGCTGCAGATCCGTATCATGTACAAACTACTCATCGCTCTACTGTTGAAATGGGAATCAGTCCATCAGATCCACTTTATGCCGGATATGGACATCAGGTCGTGTTGGAAAATGGACATGGAATCAATGTCATCACTTCCAAGACGGGGAAGGCAAGGGTTCCATTTCAAGGTACACCTGAATCGATGTGGCCATTATTTAAGGAACATTTAACACCCGAGCAATATGATATTCAGTCAAAAGTAACTGTATTTGTTGGTGGGGTTTATCCGAATCTTTCCTTTGTCAGTCCTATCCATGGAACGGAGGGGCATTTACATAATTACTTGAATTTCCGTATGTGGCGCCCTCTTGGGCCAGATAAAGTCGAAGTATGGTGCTGGTTTATGATTGATAAAGCTGCACCTGAAGAATATAAGGAAGATGCATATCGAGGGTATTTAGGGTCATTCGGTCCATCTGGGACATTGGAGCAGGATGATACCGAGAACTGGGCACGTATAGTCGAAGTAAGCAATGGTCTAATGATGAGGGATAAAGAATTAAATTATAATAATGTCAATAACTATTTAATGGGCCGAGGAATTGTAGAACCCGATCAGACTTTCATTGGTCCTGGTATCGCATACCCGACAACCTACATTGATGCCATAGCAAAAAAGATGCATGAACAGTGGTTAAAGTATATTTCGAAAGATTTATTTGTTAAGGAGGAGATTAAATGAACTCCGAATTGAAAAATAAAATCACTCCTGAATTGCAAATGGAAATGACCAATCTGCTAAATTTAGAAGCCTACTTATTAGATAACCGTAAATTAAAAGAATGGTTAAACTTGTTAACAGACGATCTTATATACCGGATGCCTATGCGGGAGACTGTTGAGGGAGGACTTGGCGTTAATAATATCGCTAGCGATTCGTCATTTTTTGAAGAAACAAAAAAGTCTTTAGAGACTAGAGTAAATCGCTTATATACAAAATCAGCATGGGTGGAAAACCCAGCTACTCGCCAGCGCCATTTTGTTTCTAATATTATGATTGAGAGTACAGAAAATCCGGATGAATTCAAAGTAAGAAGCTATTTCTTATTCAAAAGGAGCAGGGGTTCCACACATGATATGGAGGAAATGTTTGGGGAGCGAAATGATATTGTTCGCATGGTGAATAATGAGTGGAAAATCGCTGCACGTACAGTTTATCCTGATCAAGCAGTTATAACTACGATGAATATGAGTATGTTTATATAATTGAAATCAAATTTTAAAAGCATTTCTTTTTTAAAGGAGAAATGCTTTTTTTATTGAAATATTAAATAACCGGAGTGAAAAAGGAGGAAGCCATATGGCAGATATAGATGAATTAAAATTAAGCAAACCAGCTTTGCGAGCAATGCATGGAGAGGGGTACGTCACACTAGAGCAGTTCACCAAGCTTACCGAAAAAGAAGTGTTGGCCTTGCACGGTGTAGGTCCAACCGCAATTAAAGAGCTCCGCAAAGCTCTCGATGAAAAGGGGCTCGCTTTTAAAATTGAGGAATAAACAAAAATCGCGAGGGTCATTCCCCGCGATTTTCTTGTTCACTATGTTTTATTTGATTATAAATAAAACGGATCATCTTCATGGTTCGACTACCTTGGATCATAATCACAATTGTATAGATTGTTGTTAGAATGACCCCAAGAATTGCAATCCAAAACAGCGTTGTGATTTTCGTTTTAATACTAAACATAGCAATCCCCCAATTTTTCTGTTTCTATGTATCTTTTACGACTTAGGTGAGATTATCCATCCAAATGTATTTTTCCTCCGGAGAAAACGTTTGTGTGATACACTATGTAAATCGGATAAAAAGGGGAATACACAATGTCTGTTACTATCAAAAATCCAACATTATTAATCACCGCGATTGCATTGGGGGCCATTTTAAATCCACTCAATACAACGATGATCACGGTAGCTTTATCATCGATTCAACAGGATTTCGAGCTTTCATCAACTGATATTTCATGGTTAATTGCCTCTTACTTCATTGTAAGTGCTATTTTTTTACCAATCATCGGAAGACTTAGTGATTATTATGGCAGGAAGCGGATTTTTCTCATCGGACTGTTGTTAGTTTTGATTTCATCTGTGCTTGCGCCAATGTCTAAAAGCATGATGATGCTTCTAAGCATGAGATTGATTCAAGCGCTTGGTACTTCAGCACTATACCCAGCAGGGATAGGCATGGTTCGGTTATATATTAAACAAAATCAAAATCGAGTGATTGGTACATTGGCGGTATTTGCAACTACTTCCGCTGCGTTTGGACCAACGATAAGTGGTTTACTGATTCAATACGGGGGTTGGCCGGTTATTTTTTATGTCAATCTTCCAGTTATCTTTCTGTCAGCACTTTTAACATGGTTCTATATCCCGAAAGATGAGCCAACTAAGGGAACCGCTTTGTTTAAATGGGATGTCGTCGGAATGATCTTATTCAGTGCTTTTATCACAAGTTGGATGGTCTTTTTGCTATCATTGGAAGGCGGTTTTGATGTTTGGTCATTGATTCTTTCGATTGGTTTGTCTATTCTTTTTTATTCATACGAAAAAAAGAAGGCAGACCCGTTGATCAATGTTGTCTTTTTGCAAAAGAATCCTACGATATCTGTTATATACGTGCAGTATATCTTATCAACTCTGATATTTTTCGCGATTCTTTTGTTTACGCCAATCTATTTACAGGAGGTTGTCGAGTTAGGTTCAAAATATACAGGATTGATGATGTTGGCATTATCCGTATTTGCAATGATCACAACACCACTTGCGACAAGATGGGCGGAAAGAGTGGGGTACCGGATTCCATTACTTGTTGGCGCAGGGATTGGCATTATTGGAGTTGCATTCCTTTATATCACGACGAAAAACTCCTCGTTGCTGTGGATTGTCATCGTATTGGCGGTGTTTGGGATTAGTAATGGGCTGATGAATATCAGTCTGCAAAACCTGTTATACTCATTTATTAGTGTGGCCCAAACCGGAATTGCTTCGGGTTTGTTGATGACCTCAAGATTTATTGGAAACATCCTAGCATCGAGCATATATGGTGTCGTTTTTGCCATTGGGTTAAATGATATGAGTAAAAACTCTATGACAATCGTTTTGTTGGCTGTTTCACTAGTCATCATTCCGGGCATGTTATACGTAACGAATCAAAAAGTGAAGAGGGAACAATGGTAAAAAAAGAACAAGTCATAATGCGTTAGGGCATTATGGCTTGTTTTTTTGGGGGAAGGGTGTATCAAAGACAAACCGCGTTGATTTGATGTGCCAAATGTCTCTGTGAAGAGGTCTCGTGGACAAACCTGATTAAAATGCAAAGCGGAATGTCTTTGAGAAGCAGTCTCGAGGA
>NZ_JBALOP010000072.1:33388-49224 GCF_036962685.1 Bacillus sp. JJ1566
CTCGAGGACAAATCAAGCCAAACCGCCGAGCAAATTGTCTCTGAGATGGGGTCTCGCGGACAAACCTGGTTAAAAAGTCGGATGAAATGTCCGTGAGCATCAACCTCAGAGACAAACCTATCAGATTCACCTTCCGAATTGTCCCTGAAAAATGACTCCGAACGCACCACATAAAATCTTCTCAAGTTTAAGAAGGATTCCCAGCAATCTCCCTCGAATTATTTAGGTAGATTTTTTTTCGTTCTAATAAAAGCTTCAACCGACTCATCAAGCAATCTTTCGCGATTCATGTCTTCGTTAACATCTGAATCAACTTCCATCTCCGATTTAAAAACGCCATATGTATCATCTAAATCAAAGGGATTATATTTGTCTTTTGTCATTTGCAATCACTCCTTAAAGGTAGTGTAAGCAACCAAGCAAAAATATACTCTAACTTCTAATCGGTCGTTCAAGGGTTAAAATTTCGTCATCTAGTGAGGCGAATTGTTGATCCACCACTGCTTTGACATCTTGGACCGCCGCATTGTAAATATGCGGTGCTAGTTTATCTTTTACAAAATGCAATACTTGTTCTGCCGCAAATTCACTGATTTCTTCATCTCTTTCAAGTGAGAAAAATTCTTGTATGTCAGAAATCATCATTTGCTGTTGTTCTTTCGTCAGTTTTAAAAACAATGAAAACACTCCTTACATTTGAAAGGTGGATATAGTAATGAAATTAAAAACTATTTTGATTCTCATTCCGCTGCTCCTCGTTTTACTATACAGTTTTACATATGTACCTCACAAGATTTTTGAGATTAAACCTGAGAATGTTTCAAAAATACATATTGTCGATGGGAATTCGGGATTTAGGTTTGATATTACTTCAGAAGAGGAGATTAATCGAATCATCAATAATTTAAACGAGGTGACATTTAAAAAGGGGAAACCCTCGGCGGGGTATTTGGGATATCGTTTTGACACAACTATTTATGATAAAGAAGGAAAGAAAATAAAGGAACTCATTATCAATTCAAACGACACCATCCGTTATAAAGGATTTTTCTATACAACAACCGAAATTCCGCTTGAATATGAGTTTATCGATCAAATAGAGGAAAAAATAGAAAAGGATGAGCCGTAATAACTGCTCATCCTTTTTTGATTAATAGATACGGTCACCGTTGAAGATTGAGTTTTTAACGACTACGTAATCGACGTGACGGATGGAATCTAGTTTGTTTCCTCCTGAATAAGAGATAGCAGATTGGAGGTCTTGTTCCATTTCTTTAAGTGTATCTTTTAATGAGCCTTTGTGCTCAACGTAGATTTTCTTACCTTCAACGTTTTTCTTTTCGCCTTTTTGGAATTCAGAAGCTGAACCGAAGTATTCTTTCACGAGTTTACCGTCCACTTCTTTTGTTTCACCTGGTGATTCTTCGTGTCCAGCAAAAAGGGAACCGATCATTACCATTTTCGCTCCGAAGCGTACTGATTTCGCGATATCACCGTGAGTACGAATCCCACCATCTGCAATAACAGGCTTTGTTGCAGCCTTAGCGCACCAACGAAGTGCAGCAAGCTGCCAGCCGCCAGTTCCGAAACCAGTTTTGATTTTTGTGATACAAACCTTACCAGGTCCAATCCCAACCTTCGTTGCGTCAGCACCTGCATTTTCTAATTCTCTTACTGCTTCTGGTGTACCAACGTTACCAGCAATCACAAAGCTCTTTGGTAAATGCTTCTTAATATGCTTAATCATTTCAATAACAGAGTTTGAATGACCATGAGCAATATCAATTGTGATGAATTCTGGTACAAGGTTCTCTTCCGCAAGCTGTTCGATAAATGTGTATTCATCAGTCTTAACACCCACACTGATTGAAGCGATCAAACCGCGTGAATGCATATCTTTAATAAAATCAACACGTTTTTCTGGATTGAAACGGTGCATGATATAGAAATAGCCATTTTCAGCTAAAGTTAATGCGATTTTCTCATCTATAATTGTCTGCATGTTAGCAGGTACAACCGGTAATTTAAATGTGTGGCCACCAAATTCAACTGTTGTGTCACACTCAGAACGACTGTTTACAATACATTTTGCAGGGATTAACTGAATATCTTCGTAATCAAAAACATTATCCATTTAAAACACTCCTAAAACCGAATATTAATTTCTTATTGATTTAATAATGTTCGCACATTAGATACTTTACATGATTCTTAAATTGATGTCAAAGCATTTATATTATTTGTAACCGAACAAGATATAATCAAAAAAATAAGCCTGCGATTATCGCAAGCTTTAAACTATAAAATATCATTCAATTCTGAATCCGAATACACGGAAATCAAAATCACTGCTGTTGTTTCTCCGATATTTTTTACAAAATGGGGAACGCTTGCATTCCAGCTGAAGGAGTCTCCTTCCTCTACAATAACGGAATCTTCCCCTTGTTCTGCAAGGATTTTTCCTTTTAAGACTAAATGGCATTCTTCGCCTTCATGAGCATTCGGTTCTCCCATTGAAGCACCAGGTGGACATTCGACGATCATCATACGCAAGCCCCCTTTAGAGGTAAGATGCTCGACTTGTAAATGATTAAAAGACGTTTTTGTGCGCGCATCCTTGCGAACGACTCGCATATGTTCTTTCTTTTCTAATAATAAGTAGGGAAGCGGGACATCTAGAAAATCAGATATTGCTTTCAACGTATTAATGGATGGGGATGTATTATTGTTTTCAACATTGCTAATAAATCCCTTTGAAAGGCCAGTACCTTCACACATTTGGGCGATGGTTATTTTTTTGCGATTTCGTATCGCGCGAATTTTAGTACCAATATCCATAATTTGTACCTCACATGTTTTCTAATAGGAAACTTAATTCAATAGTAGCAAAAAAATAGTTGACAATCTACCATATATCTTGTTATCTTATAAGCAACAAATGTTCATATTAAGAAACAAACCCTAGTGGTTTTATTTTTTTGCCCTTGTGTTTCCTAATAAGAATATTTTATTTCTATATAAATACAATACTGTGGGGATACTTTAAATAAATAACATAAAGAAGGGATGATTGAATTGAATTCACCTTTTACTTTTGAACTACGTAATCCTTCAACAATTGATCCTGATAAAAAATATCCGGCTTTGTTTTTAATGCATGGGATGGGGAGCAATGAACAAGATCTCCTCTCATTAGTAAGGGGCTTGGAGGAAAGTTTTTATATTTTTAGTATTCGTGGTCCGTTAGTACAGCCACCTGGGTATGCCTTTTTTACAATTGAAGGCTATGGCAAACCACACAGAGAAGTATTCGATCAGAGCATTGGTCAACTTGAGAATTTTCTTGAGTATGCATCAAAAAACTATCCGATTGATCAAGAAAACATCTATTTACTAGGTTTCAGTCAAGGAGCGATTGTTTCGATGACTTTAGGGCTTGCACTAGGTGATCGAATTAAGGGCATTGTTGCATTGAGTGGGTATATTCCTGGTTTCGTAAAAGAGGAATATGACATCCAGTCAGTCGAAAATCTTTCCATCTTTATTTCACATGGGGAACATGACCCTGTGCTGCCGTATCAATGGGGAGTAGAAAGCAAGAAATTTTTTGAACAGCAAGGAGCAAATGTGAGTTTCCATTCCTATCCGGAAGCACATACCGTTTCATTGCAAAATTATCGTGATTTTACTGAATGGATCACGAACAATCTAAAAAATGGAGGAAATAGTCATGCAAAATAAATTTGAATTAGGTCAATTAGTTATAAGAGTTGTATTAGGAATTATCTTCTTTATTCATGGTCTTGATAAGTTTCGAGGTGGAGTAGAAAACACTGCTGGCTGGTTCGAGAGCATTGGAATTCCAGGTTTTGTAGCATATGGGGTAGCGGTTGTTGAGCTTGTTGGAGGAATTATGTTAGTTCTTGGATTATTTAGTAGAATCGTTTCCATTTTATTTGGGATCGTAATGGTTGGTGCAATTGTGAAAGTGAAGCTTGCTATTGGATTTTTTGGTAATGGACAGATGGCAGGGTATGAACTAGATTTAGCATTTCTTGCAATGGCAGTGATGCTTGCTATAACTGGATCTAAAGCATTTGCCCTTGATCAATTGATTTTAAAAGAAAAAGAGAATACGACAACTTCTGTTAATTAAGGAAAAAAGCATTACCTTTAAAGTGAAGGTAATGCTTTTTTTATTTAAATTCAACATTTATAATAACAACCTCAGACCTTGTTCCAAGTCTAAGTGGAGGTCCCCATGTTCCAAACCCAGAAGAAACAATTGAATGTAAATCTCCTTTTTTCAATAAACCATAATCATTTTCATAAAGCATACCGGTAATGAGATTCCCAGGAAACAGTTGTCCTCGATGGGTATGTCCCGACAGAATTAAATCGATTCCGTTAAAAGCAGCAACATCTAGTTCATTCGGTTGATGGTCTAACATGAACATCGGTTTAGATGAATCAAGCGATGAAACAAGCCTCTCGATGTCGACACGATTTTTATCCGTATCATCATTTCTTCCTATTATATAGATCTCATCTTCAATCATGGTAACTTCATCTGTTAAAACCTCAATCCCGAGCTTTTCCATTTCTTCGACAATTATTTTGTTATCGCTTCCGTAATAATCATGATTCCCGAGTGTGGCGTAGACACCAAGTGGTGCGTCAATCTTTTTCATCATGTCACCCATTTCTTCCTTTAAAAAGGGCTCAATGTGGTCGTCGATGAGATCGCCTGGTAGCAACACAATATCTGGTCGAGTTTCTTCTACTAAATGGACAAATCTTTTAAGATGGTTTTTCCCAACAATAGTACCAAGGTGAAAATCAGAAGCCATTAAAATTTTCAAATCATCGCGTTCGACATTTTTCTCAATTGAAATCTCATAGGTTTGGACGACTGGACTCCATGCATAGAAGGTCCCAAAGCTGAAGATTAGGATGTATACCGTGATTACACCAAATCCAATCGCGCGAATACCTTTCTTTTTAAATAGATAGAATAATAGCGTTGCAAATGGCAGGAGGATGAGTCCAAATCCTGCTAGGATTAGCCAATAATATCCGATGGTCTGTAAAATGGCTGCCGATGTCGAATAACCCACAAAAATGGCTAATGATAAAGCCAAAATGACTAAGGTATATGTTGTTTTATGTCGAAATCCAAATGCATGTTTGAGCCAAATCCATCCCATAGACCCAAAAAAGAAGCTCATACCACTATAAAGCAAAAGAAATAAGAGAATTGCGAGAATAAACATAGTTCGAATAGCCCTTTCCAATAAAAGTAATTCCTTTTATAGTAGTATAATTGAAAGGAATCATTTCGTCTTCGCTTTTGCTTTTAATTGTAAAGAAAAAGTGGACATATATTTGATGGATGTGACGTATTTTATAAAAGTTTGTAAAAACGTTGTACAGGCTAGCATGTAAGGGAATACATAAGTTGTGTGAAAATTACGGGGTTTTTTAGAACTATTGACTTTTTAACGAAACGTAGTAAAGTAAGTGAATGTATCGCTCGTGTAAATTAAATTACATTTGTTAATAATTTGTTCATATTTGATTGATAAAATAGTTTTTATGATTTTAGATATTGAAATAATTCTTGTTTAGATTGAAGGTAGGTGCAATCATGAAAAAGAACATTCTAAAACGTGGTCAAAATATCTTCACTAGTTTTTTTGGCTTTTATTTATTAGCGGTGTTACTTATATGGATAAAAACATTTATTTCGCAAGGAACCGAATTTAACTTAAATATTGATAATTCACTACAGACTTTCTTATTGATTCTCAATCCACTTGGATCTGCTTTATTCTTTTTAGGTCTTGCATTTTTAGGTAAAGAGAAAAAGAGATATAGAAGACTTCTTATTATCTATTTTCTAATGTCTTTCCTTTTATACGCGAATATTTTATATTACCGTTTCTTTAGTGACTTTATTACCTTACCAACCTTGTTCCAAACACAAAACTTTGGTGATGTAAGTGGAAGTGTTGTTTCACTTTTAAAACCTTATGATTTCTTATTTTTCGTTGACTTTATCGTATTAACAGCACTTGTGCTTTTTAAAGTCGTAAAGATTGAAACGACATCAGGCTTGAGAGGTTTAAAAGTAGCTGCATTATTTGCGTTTGCTATTTTCATTTCAGCAGTTAACCTTACTCTGGCAGAGGCTGATCGTCCACAGCTTTTAACACGTGGATTCGACCGCCATTATATCGTGAAATATTTAGGTATGTACAACTATACAATTTATGATGCTGTTCAAAGTACAAAGGCTTCTACACAAAGAGCATTAGCTGACAGTAATGACAGCATCGAAGTAATCAACTATACAAAAGCAAATTATGCTGAACCAAATCCGAAGTATTTTGCGGCAGGTAAAGGCATGAATGTGATTTATCTTCATCTTGAGTCCATGCAAAATTTCTTAGTCAATTATAAATTACATGGGGAAGAGGTAACACCTTTCTTAAATTCATTAGTGAATGAAGAAAATACACTTTATTTTGATAATTTCTTCCATCAGACAGCACAAGGTAAGACGGCTGATGCGGAGTTTATTCTTGAAAACTCATTATATGGTCTGCCACAGGGATCTGCTTTTACAACGAAAGGCATGAACACATATCAGGCAGCACCAGCAATCCTTGGACAACAAGGCTATACGTCTGCTGTATTCCACGGTAACTCAGGAAGCTTCTGGAACCGGAATGAAATTTACAAGTCATTTGGCTTTAATCATTTCTTTGATTCCAGCTATTATCAAATGAATCCAGAGGATTTAGCTGAATATGGATTAATGGATAAACCATTTTATGAGCAATCAGCAGATTTATTAGAAACATTACCACAGCCGTTCTATACAAAGTTTATTACAGTAACGCATCACTATCCATATCGAATCGCTGATGAGGATGCTACGATTGCACCTCATACAACTGGTGATCGTTCTGTTGACCGATATTTCCAAACTGCACGATATGCAGATGAAGCATTAGAGCAATTTTTCAATGACTTAAAAGAAAAAGGCTTATACGATAATTCGATTATCATAATGTATGGTGACCATTATGGTATTTCTGAAAACCATAATAAAGCCATGACACAAGTGTTAGAAAAAGAAGAAATTACACCATTTGATAATACATCCCTTCAAAGGGTACCATTGTTTATACGTGTTCCAGGAATGGAAGGTGGCGTCATGCACCAATATGGTGGTCAAATCGACCTTCTTCCAACACTTTTACACTTGCTTGGAATTGATACAAAAAATTATGTGCAATTCGGGACAGATTTGCTGTCTGAACAACATGATCAAGTCATTCCATTCCGAAATGGGGATTTTGTAAGTCCAACGATTACTGCAGTCGATGGTAAGTTCTTTGATTCATTGACTGGGGTTGAAGTTGCGGAAGATCAGCTAGATACAGCGAAGAAATTCCAGGACATCGTTGAAGAAAAATTAGCAACCTCTGATAAAGTTGTAAATGGTGACTTGTTACGATTCTACACACCAGAAGGATTTGAGCCCGTTATTCGTTCGAATTACAATTATTTGATCGATGATGAGAAATCAGCTGAATAATTCGTATAAAGCTACCTAAGGATGTTTCTTAGGTAGCTTTTTTGATGGCGTGAGGGGATTTTGGGGCAGTATAGAGAATAAGAACATCTCAATATAAATGTAGGAGAAGTTGTAATGGATAAAAGTAAAAATACGGGTGACCGTAGATACAAGGTTGCCAAAAAGGAAGCAATGATTGGAATTGGTTTAGCTATTTTTAATTTTCTATGGTGGTATGGCTTTGCTTATGGATTAGGGTCAAAGCCTGTTTCCGAATATACATATATTGCTGGAATGCCAAGCTGGTTTTTTTATAGCTGTGTCGTTGGTTTTCTGGTTGTTGTCCTATTAGTCATTATTCTTGTAAAAACGGTCTTTAAAGAGGTTCCGTTTGAAGAGGACGAGGAAGGGGATTCATTATGAATTGGGAAGTTATGATTCCTTTCCTTGGTTTATTAGTGGTCATTTTTATAATTGGGATCTATGCAGCAGGCCATCTGAAAAAAAGCACCGGATTTCTACAAGATTATTTTCTGGGGAGCCGCGAGCTGGGAGGATTTGTTCTTGCCATGACAATGGTTGCTACATATGGAAGTGCTAGCAGCTTCATTGGAGGTCCTGGTGCAGCCTACACGATTGGGCTTGGCTGGGTACTTCTTGCGATGATTCAAGTGGTCACAGGGTATTTTGTTCTTGCGGTTTTAGGAAAAAAATTCGCAATTGTTGCACGTAAAATAAATGCTGTCACCCTCATTGATTTTTTAAAGGAACGCTATAACTCGAAATGGGTTGTTTTGCTATCAGCGGGAAGTATCATCATCTTTTTATTTGCATCAATGACTGCCCAATGGGTAGGGGGAGGCAGATTAATTGAGTCCTTAACAGGTATGTCTTATACGAGTTCATTGTTCATCTTTGCTGTCTCTATTTTAGTTTATGTCACAATTGGTGGGTTCCGCGCTGTAGCGCTAACAGAGACGATACAGGGGATTATCATGTTTATTGGAACCTTAATCATCTTAATCGGAACCATTATTGCCGGTGGCGGTATTCCAGCAATAATGAATGAACTTATCGCGGAAAATCCAAATCTCGTATCACCGTTTGGGCATGATGGTTCTCTTACGCCATTATATTTATCTTCATTTTGGATTCTAGTAGGGGTAGGCGTAGTTGGTTTGCCACAGATTGCTGTACGGGCGATGTCTTATAGGCATGCAAAAGCCATGCACCAAGCGATGGTTATTGGTACGGTTGTTGTTGGATTTATCATGCTTGGCATGCATTTATCAGGTGTATTTGCAAGAGCGATTATTCCAGGAATTGACGTTCCGGATACGGTGATGCCGTTGCTTGCCATGGAGGTATTACCACCCTGGTTAGCTGGAATTGTTCTTTCTGCCCCGATGGCGGCGATCATGTCTACCGTTAACTCGTTATTATTAATAGTAGGCTCTTCAATTGTTAAGGATGTATATTTGAATTACATAAAACCGGATGCAACAGATCAAGCTGTAAAAAAAATCAGTATGAGTGTTACAGCACTCATAGGTATTCTGGTGTTTTTCCTTTCCATTCATCCTCCTGATTTATTAATCTGGTTAAACCTTTTTGCTTTCGGTGGACTTGAGGCTGCGTTTATTTGGCCGGTTGTGCTTGGCTTGTATTGGAGGAGAGGGAATAAGTACGGCGCCATCTCATCAATCCTGGTTGGAGTGGGCAGCTATATTCTCATCCATACGACCAATCCGGAAGTCTTTGGCATGCATTCTGTGGTCTTGCCTGTGTTTTTCTCGCTTATCACTTATGTCGTCGTAAGCTTATTGGTGAAGGAAAAGGATCTAGAACATTTACGGAATATTGATGCGAAGTTTTCTTAAACGACAAGTGCCTAGGCTTGTCGTTTTTTCTATCAAAGTCGATTGGCCACTAAAAGAATTTTCTGTTATAGCAATAACCGGTGCGACCTTAGGAGAAACATTCGTCTTAAATGAACATAAAAAACCCCCACTTTTCGTGGGGGCTATCCTCTATAAACACTATCACATGTGTTAGCCTGTGGTTCATAATAACAATGATTTTTAAATTGTCCTGCAAATGGTTGACCATACCATGTAGGCGGACACGGTGCATACGGGTTAAAATACCAAAGAGAATACTTGGAGGGATGTTGTCTCCAATGGATTAATGTTTGTCTAGCTAATTTTTTTTCAACTTCTCTTGCTGGATTATAAAATAAATTCCCTTTTTGTACGGCCTCAAACGAAAAATTTCCTCCTTGCGTCTGAAAAATCACATCCCTGATTGACCTTACATCTTTAAAATCTAAACAATCTGCTACTGCTCGATTTACTATAACATTACCAACCATCAGCATCCCTTGTCGACCTTCAGCTTCTGCTTCAGCCCTCATCATCCTCGCCACTAAATTGACGTCGTTTTCTGTATATTTCACTCTTGCCATTTATCATCACCTCTAAAAGCATTGTATGAAAACCACCTCAAAAAAAGTCGCGTTTACCTACAATTTTATATGATTCGACTTGTACTATCTCATGAACATGTCCAATTTTGTCACACCACATCATTCTTTACACTTTTTTAAAAAATAAGCACGGAGGAAAATTCTCCGTGCTAATCAATGTCAATGTAGGATTTGTTCCTTACTATCTATGAAAAGTGAACCATCTTGTTGCACTTCTGCGTACATCACGTCAGAAGAAGATGTGATTCCTGCTTGCATAAGCTGCTGGTCTAACCAATTTTGCGTTAAATTAAGTTTCGTTAAATTATTTGTTATCACCTTCCCATCTGATATAACCTCTGTCGGGATTGGATAGACTTTTGTTAAAGAAGGAGCAATATCCATATCGCTTTTGGTCAATGCTTGTTTTCCTTCTTTTTTCAATACAGAGAGCATTCCATTCGTTTCAAAAATAGCGTAGTCTACATCTGCCATTGAAAAGACATTTTCTTGTCGTAACATCGCATTTAATGTGTCAACATCAAGTCGAGTTTTACGAAGAGCATGATCCATGATTTTCCCATCTTTAATCACAATAATAGGTTCTCCAGTTGTGATTTTTCTTGCTGCTTTTGATTTTATATCGATAAAACTCATCAACAGTGTAAAAAGAGCCCATCCACCTAGGGCGATGATTCCGTTTAGGAGACTAAAGTCTTTTGTTGTAATCCAGTTAGCAGCAATTGAACCGATCGCAATTGCAGACACAAAATTAAAAAATGTCATTTGGCTAATTTCTTTTCTCCCCAAAATGCGAGTTAGTGTAAATAAGATTGCAAATCCGAGGAAAACTCGTAAAACTAATTGTGGAGTATCCATTTCCTTCGCCCCTCATTTTTTTATTGTGTCATTTACATTTTTTGTTAGTCGTCTTATCTTTATTCCTTAACATTCGTTTTATAAAATAAAACAGAAATTTGATAGTTGACAATTGTATGAAAAAAATGGTAATCTTCAAGAACACTAATAAAAATTTTGCAAAGGAGGAAAGGACAATGAGAGATCTAACTAAACGTAACCTAAACAACAATTTTATACATTGTCCATACCTTTATTTGTAGGATTGTAGATTCCTAATGCAATAAAAGGTATAGGTACGCCTACTATACCTTTATAGAGATGCATGCTCTTTTTAGGGTATGCATCTTTTTTGTGTGGAATTTTTTAGTGAATAAGTCTAGCTACGGGCGCCATCGGCTCGAGGTCATAAGCCAATACCTTCGGAAGGCAAAATGCGCCTTCTGTCAGGTCTCGTCTTATGCTTGTCGCCGATGAGCAGGCACCCTGCGCTTTTCAAACATGAAAGGGAGAAGAGACAATGTGGAACAAACGAAGAGTATTGATTTTCAATAAGGAGTTGCTAGATAGTGGGTAGCTCTGGTCTTTCAGTCATGAAAGAGAAAGAGGGTATGAGATATGTTTGAAGTATTAGGTAAGCTTGGCTGGTTTTTTAAAAAATATTGGCTGCAATATACAATTGCCATTGTCCTGTTAATGGTTGCCACTGTGTTGGAAGTTATTCCGCCATATTTACTTGGCTCGATTATCGATATTTTAACAGCTGGTGAAATGACAAAGACAGCATTGGTTCAATATATTTTAATATTCATAGCCATTATTGTTTCTGGCTATTTCTTGAATTTCTTTTGGCAATACCGCTTATTTGAAGGTTCTTTAAATCTAGAAAAATTAATGCGTCGTAAGCTGATGCTTCAATTTTTAAGAATGACACCGACATTTTATGAAAAGAACCGTACAGGTGACTTAATGGCACGTGCTACGAATGATTTGAATTCCGTTTCGCTAACAGCGGGATTTGGAATTATGACTTTAATCGACTCCACCTTGTTTTTGGGAACGATTATTTTTGCAATGGGCTTCATGATTTCATGGAAATTAACTTTCTTTTCGATGCTGCCCGTACCGATTATGGCTGTGCTCATTCAATATTTGGGAAAAATTGTACATGAACGATATATGAAAGCACAGGATGTATTTGGAGAATTAAATGATAATGTACTAGAATCTGTTGCAGGTGTAAGAGTCATTCGCGCCTATGTACAGGAAAAGAAAGATGAAAAAGCCTTTGCTGATAAAAGTGAAGAGGTTTACCAAAAGAATATCCACACTGCTAAGATTAATGCCTTGTTCGGTCCAATAACCAAGGTTGGTACGGGTATTAGTTATGTTGTAGCACTCGGGTATGGTTCATTTCTCGTAGCAAATGGTGAAATGACAGTTGGTCAGCTTGTTACATTTAATGTCTATTTAGGTCTTGCAGTCTGGCCAATTTTTGCGATAGGTGAGCTTATCAATGTGATGCAGCAAGGAAATGCTTCACTTGACCGTGTACAAGAAACACTTAATTATGAAGCAGATGTAAAAAACAGCAATAACCCTGTTGCTGTTTCGACACCGAGTAAGCTTGGGTTTCATGATTTAATATTCCAGTATCCAACGAGTCAGGTGAAAAATTTACAGAAGATTACCCTGTCACTAAAAAAGGGGGAAACACTTGGTATCGTAGGGAAAACAGGTGCTGGTAAAACCACATTTTTACGACAATTATTACGTGAATATCCATTACAGGAAGGTCAACTTAGTATTGCTGGAATTGACATCGCGTCACAAACGAAGGAACAAATACTTGATTGGATTGGATATGTTCCACAGGATCACGTGTTATTTTCACGTACGATTCGAGAAAACATTTTGTTTGGTAAAGAGGATGCGTCAGATGCAGAAATCGAGAAGGCTATTCATTTAGCATACTTTAAGAAAGACTTGGAAAGCTTACCGAGGGGACTTGAAACCCTTGTAGGAGAAAAAGGTGTTTCCTTATCTGGAGGACAAAAGCAACGCGTGTCCATTGCACGTGCGCTTATCAAAGACCCTGAAATCTTGATCCTTGACGATTCGCTTTCAGCGGTTGATGCAAAAACAGAAGCAAGAATCATTGAAAACATTCAGAATGAGCGAAGCGATAAAACAACGATTATCACGACGCATCGTTTATCCGGTGTTCAACACGCCGATCATATAATCGTGCTGGATGAAGGGCAAATTACAGAACAAGGGACTCACGAAGAGCTTCTAAGACAAAATGGCTGGTATAAGGAACAATTTGACCGTCAACAGTTAGAGGGGGGCGGAGCATGAGTACAGGGAAACGATTAACAAAATATGCGCTGTTTTACAAGGGACCTATTTTCCTTGGGCTGTTTTTCTTAACGATTGCAGTATTCACCGATCTTGCAGGTCCATTTATTGCAAAACACATTATCGATGAGTATATGGTCGTTGGAAATATTGAAATTCAGCCGATTGCTTGGTTACTTTGCTTATATTTTATATTAGCAATCGCAACAGCGATCTTACGCTACTTTATGTATATTTATCTACAAATCGGGGCCAATCGGGTCATCCAAAAACTGCGAAAGGATGTATTTGGGCATATTCATACATTACCGATTCAATACTTTGATCAGCGACCTGCCGGTAAAATTGTTGCACGTGTTACGAATGACACGGAAGCTGTTCGAAATTTATACGTGCAGGTTCTATCAAACTTTGCTACAAGCTTTATTTCAATTGCAGGAGTGTATATTGCCCTTTTTATACTCAATTGGAAAATGGCGATGTTTGCATTGCTCATGATTCCGCTTATCTATGTATGGATGATTTTATACCGGAAATATGCTTCACAATATAATAAAGTGATTCGTAAAAAAATTGCGGACATCAACGCGATGATTAATGAATCCATTCAAGGGATGACAATTATTCAAGCCTTTCGTCGTGAAAAGCAAATGACAAAGGAATTTGATGAAATGAATAATGAGCATTATGCCTATGGACGAAAACTATTATTACTAGATTCTGCAACTTCATTTAACTTAGTTAATACATTGCGTCTCATGATGTTCACGATTTTCATTATCTTTTTTGGAACGCAATCATTATCGGCTGGTGAGGTTGTATCGGCGGGTACGTTGTACGCCTTTGTCGATTATTTAACTAGGTTATTTAATCCGATAACAAATGTGGTAAATCAGTTTTCCCAATTAGAACGATCACTTGTTGCAGGAAAGCGTGTATTTGATGTGTTAGATTTGAAAGGGGAAGAGGTATCAGAGGATACAATGCCAAGATATGATGGCCATGTTGTATTCGATGATGTCACTTTCGCCTATACAGACGATGAATACGTATTGAAGCATCTTTCGTTTGAAGCAAAACGTGGTGAAACGGTTGCCCTAGTTGGTCACACCGGTTCTGGAAAAAGCTCAATTATGAACTTGCTATTCCGATTCTATGATCCATCCAAAGGGAAGATTTATATCGATGGAATCGACATCACGACTTTGCCAAGACAGACAATCCGAGAGCATATCGGAATCGTTTTACAGGATCCATATTTGTTCACAGGTACGATTGCCTCGAATGTGAGCTTAAATGATCCGAAGATAACACGGGAGAAGGTAGAGGAAGCACTACAAGCAGTCGGTGCAGAACGAGTCCTTAAAAATCTTGAAAAAGGAATTGATGAACCCGTTATTGAAAAAGGAAGTACACTTTCATCTGGTCAGCGTCAGCTTATCTCATTTGCACGAGCACTGGCTTTTGACCCTGCGATTTTAATATTAGATGAAGCTACTTCAAATATTGATACGGAGACAGAAGAGATTATTCAACATGCGATGGATGTTCTTAAGAAAGGGCGCACAACCTTTATTATTGCTCACCGTCTATCAACGATCAAAAATGCAGACCGTATTCTCGTTTTAGAACGAGGGGTCATTAAAGAACAAGGTACCCATGATGAATTATTAGCCCATGGCGGTATTTATGCTCAAATGTATCGCATGCAGGCACAATCATTAGTTGTATAATTTTAGGACCACACGAGTCAATGCTCGGTGGTCCTTTTTTATAAGCCCATTCAATTGAAGTCTCATTCTAAACTTGTGATAATAAAAGAAATACACGGTGAAAGGGGCTAGATGAATGAAGGTTTGTGTAGTCGGAGCAAATGGACAAATTGGTAAACAAGTGGTCGGTTTATTGAAAGCAAATGGAGAGCATACACCACTTGCTATGGTACGTAGACAAGAGCAAGTAGCCTATTTTGAGGAATTAGGTGTCGAAACCGTTTTAGCAAGTATTGCAGATAGCGTGGAGAAAATTAGTGAGGCGATTTCGGGCTGTGATGCAATTGTGTTTTCTGCAGGATCTGGTGGTCACACGGGTCCAGATCAAACTTTATTAATCGACCTTGATGGTGCTGTGAAAACAATTGAAGCGGCGGAGCAAGCTGGAGTAAAGCGTTTTGTCATGGTTAGTGCGTTAGGTGCAAATCAGCGTGAAAAATGGAATGAAGCCATCCGTCCATATTATGTCGCAAAGCACTATGCCGATCGAATTCTCGAACAGAGTGATTTAACCTATACAATTGTTCGACCTGGTGGCTTATTGAATGAGGTAGGTACTGGGAAGATTGCGATTGGGGAGAATTTAACGAGGAATACAATCCCACGTGCGGATGTCGCAAAAGTGATTGTAGCTTCCTTAACAGAGGAAAGTACATACAATCGAGCTTTTGACCTTGTGAGTGGCGATGAGCTGATTGTAGATGCATTGAAAAAGGTATAATGTTAAAAATAGTGCTTGCGGCTAAAATTAGTCGCAAGCGTTTTTGAATAACCATTTAATCGTGCCCGATTGTAG
>NZ_JBALOP010000073.1:0-48633 GCF_036962685.1 Bacillus sp. JJ1566
GTTTGTTACTTAGAATTAAACGTTGACGCTTGTATTGTGTTCAGTTTTCAAAGAACTTTTTTTGGTACGCTGTTCATTAGCGACTTTTATAATATACCATCTTTAAAAGTCTATGTCAACACCCTTTAATCGGTGATTCTTTTTTTAAGGGGCTGTAGCAGCGACCTACTTAATATACCAAGTTTATACCGCACCGTCAACCTAATATGTTCTGGAATTTTCGACCAATTCCGCACCAGTATACTAAAACGCAACACATGTTGTCAGAATTAGTGCATCGTTCGAGTCAAAATAAAAAAGGATGCCAGATTTCGAATCCGGCATCCCCACTTTTAAACTAAGAAAATGAAATATAAAATAAAGATGATGAATAAAGCGTACATGATTGGGTGTATTTCTTTCGATCTTCCTTTTACCAACATTGTGATTGGGTAAAAGATGAAGCCAATTGCAATTCCGGATGCAATACTAGATGTTAATGGCATTGCAATGATTGTTAAGAATGCTGGAACTGCAATCTCGAATTGTTTCCATTCGATATCACCTAAGGTTGCAACCATTAGTACACCAACGATGATTAATGCTGGTGAAGTAACAGCTGGTGTTACTACTCCTAATAGAGGTGAGAAGAATAACGCTAATAAGAAAAACAATGCTGTTACAACTGAAGCAAATCCCGATTTCGCGCCTGCTGCAACACCTGCTGTTGATTCAACATAAGATGTTGTTGAAGAAGTTCCTAAGATTGCTCCGATTACTGTTCCAGATGAATCTGAAACTAAAGCTCTTCCTGCACGAGGAAGTTTATTATCTTTCATGATTCCTGCTTGGTTCGCTACCCCTACTAATGTTCCTGCTGTATCAAAGAAGTCTACAAACATAAATGTAAGGATAACAACCAACATTTCTATATTAAAAATTTCACCGAAATGTGTAAATGCTGCTCCGAATGTTGGTGCTAAACTTGGCACGTGACTTACAATTTTATCTGGGGCATCAATTAAATTAAATAGCATCCCAATGATAGCTGTAATTACCATACCAATAAAAACTGCTCCGTTTATCTTACGAACCATTAATATAACCGTAATAACAACACCAAAAACAGCTAATAATGTGTTTCCATTAGATAAATCACCCAATGCTACCATAGTAGCCGGATCCGCAATTACAATCCCTGCATTTTTTAGTCCTATAAATGTAATAAACAATCCAATCCCTGCACCAACTGCTAATTTTAGGTTTTGTGGGATGGCATCGATAATTTTTTCACGGATACGAGTTAAGGTTAGTATAACTAACACAATACCCGAAACTAAAACACCTGATAATGCGGTTTGCCATGCAATTCCCATTCCTAGTACAACTGAGTAAGCAAAGAATGCATTTAATCCCATACCTGGAGCTAAAGCAACTGGATATTTCGCAACGACACCCATGACGAGTGTGCCAAGCGCTGCTGCAAGAGCTGTCGCAACGAACACTGCGTTCGCATCCATTCTTAATTCTGCTGGTAAATCTGGTACATCGCTTAATGATAAAATTGATGGGTTAACGAATAAGATGTACGCCATAGATAAGAACGTTGTGATCCCACCAATGATTTCTCGTCTATAAGTAGTTCCAAGCTCATCGAATTGAAAATACTTTTTCATATGATTCCCTCTCCCTTTGTTCCATATCGTCGTAATTCATAAAACAAGCAAACAAAAGCGCTCCAGAGAAATATCTGAAGCGCTTGACGTTAAGGATAACGATAGAAAAGTAGAATCATATAGTAGACTCTCTTCATTATCTGTTATACCTCGTAGTCAAGCTAATTTACGGTAGCCTGGTAGAAACTTTTGGGCCATATCCCCAAGATTATACGACGTATTTCAACAAAATCTTAATTTCGACTTTATTATATGACAATGTACCTAGAGAGTCAACACTAAAAACGAACATTTATTTATTTTTATTTTTCATCGTTCGGATATCATTCCCACTCGATTGTTGCTGGCGGTTTACTTGTAATATCATACACAACTCGGTTGACATGACTTACTTCATTCACAATTCTTGTTGAAATGACTTCAAGAACGTCCCAAGGGATACGAGCCCAGTCTGATGTCATCCCATCAATTGATGTAACAGCACGGATTCCAATTGTGTGATCATATGTTCTTGCATCTCCCATTACTCCAACACTACGGATATCTGGAAGGACAGTAAAGTACTGCCAAATTTCGCGCTCAAGACCCGCTTTTCTAATTTCTTCTCGAAGAATGTAGTCAGATTCACGAACAATCTCCAGCTTGTCCTCAGTGATTTCACCTAGTACACGGATACCTAGTCCAGGACCTGGGAATGGTTGACGCCATACGATTTCATCAGGAATACCTAGCTCAGTTCCTAATGCACGAACCTCATCTTTAAATAACGCGTTAAGTGGTTCGATTAATTGAAACTGCATATCTTCCGGTAGTCCACCAACATTGTGATGTGATTTGATCGTTTGTGCAGTAGCTGTTCCACTTTCAATGATGTCTGTATAAAGAGTTCCTTGTGCAAGGTAATCGATTCCTTCAAGCTTAGCAGCCTCATCATCAAACACATAGATAAACTCATTACCGATGATTTTTCGTTTTTGTTCTGGGTCACTTACTCCTTTTAACTTAGATAAGAAGCGTTCCTTTGCATCGATTTTAATCACATTCATATGGAAGCCTTCACTAAAAGTCTTCATCACACTTTCAGCTTCTCCCTTACGAAGAAGGCCGTGGTCAACGAACATACATGTTAATTGATCGCCGATTGCTTTATGGATTAACACAGCGACAACTGAAGAATCTACGCCACCGCTAAGTGCGCAAAGTACTTTTTTATCGCCAACAGTTTGACGAATCTTTTCCATTTCGATTTCAATGAAATTTTCCATTGACCAGCTTTCTGTACTTCCGCAAACACCGAATACAAAGTTTTTAAGTAGATCATTTCCATATACGGAATGACGTACCTCTGGATGGAATTGAACTCCATATAATTTACGACCCTCGTCACTCATTGCTGAGATTGGGCAAGACGGGCTAACCGCATCAACAGTAAAACCGTCTGGTGTTTCTACTACTAAATCCCCGTGGCTCATCCACACTACTTGTTCATTTGGGATATTTGAAAATAGAGCAGATTCAGTTTTGACATTAATGGTTGCTTTACCGTACTCACGGTTATGCGCCTTTTCAACACGTCCACCGAAGTGTTGTGTCATGAGCTGCATTCCGTAGCAAATTCCTAATACAGGTATGCCTAAGTCGAAAATTTTCTCATCACATCTAAATGAATTTTCATCATAGACACTATTTGGGCCACCAGATAAAATGATTCCCTTTGGCTGCATCGCCTTAATCTCTTCAACTGTCAAAGTATGCGGGTGGAGCTCACTATATACCCCGAACTCGCGGATCCTTCTTGTAATTAATTGATTATATTGGCTGCCGAAATCTAAAACAACGATCATTTCTTGAACGTTATCCACAAAATCACCTCGTTATATTTTGTAATATACCTATTAAATAATATACATCAAATGCACCTTGCGTATTTGCGCCCAGATTTTTCGGCCTACAGGAAGTGGGTCATAAAGACGTTGCCACAGGAAATGGCGTTTTTAGTCTTTGAACTTACTGCTCGAAAAATTTCCTTTAAAAAATCTGAGGCACCCGCGGGAGGCTTTTACTTTATTCAACCGCAGTTCAAACCCCGGTTGAATATGGTAAAAAAAATAGAATCCCGCCTTTAAAAAGGCAGGATTCTAGTTCACGTACACAAATAGAATAGCTGCCTTCATAGTCAAACCATTTACGGTGGTTTGGTAGAAACTTTCGAACCATATTATCGAGGATATACGAAGGTATTTCTATTAAATTTGTGATAATTTTATCAATCAGGCACCTATTGGTCAAGATGATATCTTTTTAATTAAATTTTCCCATAATTCAACGGACTTTATCCATTCTTTATTTGCATTATCTTTACGATATAGAGCACGTTCGTAACTTAACGTTAATTGCTCCATTTCATGTCCTTTATAAAATTGATCAACCTGGACAGAATATTCCCTTAAGGTTTGCCCATCTTTTCTCGGGAAGCCAACACGTTCCAATTGTTTTAGCAGCGCTTTATAGGCTTTAAAATACACCTCTTCATCATTGGCATTTTTGTATAACCAAATATAAAGATACGGCATCCATTTCCTCCGAGTCTTAAATAAGCCATATGCAATCAAGAAAATGCTTAATAAAAAAATCAGTACATATTTCCATGAGAAGGTATCCGCCAGTTTTTCAAAAATGCTACTGTCTGTGTCTTCCGAAATAGGTTTTGCCACAGTTTCTTCCGCCTCTCCTTGCTTAGGCATTTCCTCTAGTGTAGTTTGTGGGGTTTGACTATTTTGGTTTCCAGTCGCTGTTAAATCATAGGAAAATAGATTGGAGTTACTAAAACCCTTGGTTGGTTCAAAGGGTACCCAACCGAACTCCGGAAAATAAACTTCAACCCAAGAGTGCGCATTATTATTCGTAACTTCATAGGAGTTTGTTTCAATTCGTTGTCCCTCTGTATACCCCTTTACCCATCTAGCCGGGATATCAACTGCACGTAATAAAACAACCATTGAAGTTGAAAAGTTATCACAATAGCCCATCTTTGTATCAAACAAGAACTGGTCAACATAGTCCTCGTTAGCTTCTGGGACGGCTACATTTTGGGTATCATATACAAATCCATTTACCTGGAAGTAATTTTCGACGGCTTTTACTTTATCGTATCGGTTCGTTTGTGAACTAGTAATTTCTACTGCAAGTTCTTTCACACGGTCTGGTAGGTCAATAGGTAGTTGTGTGTACCTTTTTTTGAAAATGTCATTCAGCTCAAAGCTCCCTGGCTCTGCAACCTCTGTTAGATGGTTAATATAGTATTTCGGATACTTATAGTTCAGAGAATAGTTCTCCAATTTAACCTCGTCATCGCCTCTGTATGTCGAGATTTTTTCAGATAGCAGGTTTACACTAAATTGGATATCTGGATTTACTTCAACAGACGTTAAACCTAGCGGATACACGATATGCGAATATTTTAGATCCATTTGAATTTCAGATTCGAATTCCTCTACCTCTGTTTTGGACTCATACCAATTCAATACGGTATTTTCATCGTAGAAAATTTCTTTTTCAGCTTGCCCTGATAATCTCCAACCCTTCCCAGTGTAGGTATCCTTGGATTCAACACGCCAATAATGGCGCTTTTCAGTCTTGGCTGTAAATACAACCGTGTCATCAGCGATAAAGGGTCCACCTAGATTTTGGTCATTTGTACCATAGCCTATTTTCTTTACTCCGTTAATAGCACCATTGGCATTATCCTGCCCATAGCCCTTTAAAAAAGGAACTGGGTCCGGCCATTGAGGAGCCGCTTTCGGTGATACATAGCCGATAAATGTCGAAAACAAAATAAAAACGGCTAATGGAATCGCCCAGCTTTTTCCAACATTTACGTGCTTTGAAAACTCTTTATCCTTTAAGCGCTCAAACTGTAATATTCCTAGCATGAAGAATCCGATTAACACAGTCCGAGTAATGGCAGCTTGGGCATTATACGGGCTAAATGTATCGATTACCGTAATATATATGATGGTCAACACAAAAAACAAAAGGATTCTTTTTTGATGAGTAAACCAATAATGAAGTAAATAACTCATTAACCAGAGCAATATACAAAAAAGAAGCGTCCGGAAAATCGGTGTCATGCCATACCAGTCCGCTTGGAACATGAGTCCGATATTTTTAAGTAATTCTGCAGCGAATTCACCCAACCATGCTAAATCTAAAAAGTCCTGTTTAAAATAGATGGAATGAATCATATAGAGCATTAGAAAAATCTTAATCGGTGCACCTAATAAAAACGGCACTCGTAGGAATAACAAGAGAAAACATACACCAATAAAAATAACAAACCCGGATGTCTCCTGAGTATCTGTCACGGTTTTAAGTGGTCGTAGCCATTCCCACAGCAATAGAAAGCCAAATATATTCAAGAATAGGTTGCGAATATCACGTTGTGCTGGAATTTTAGGCTTCATGATTTACTCACCTCCAATCAAATGCGCCATGGCGTATTTGCGCCCAGATTTTTAGGCCCACACGATGTGGGTCATGAAGACGTTGCCACAGGATGTGGTGTCTTTAGTCTTCGATCTTACTGCTCGAAAATTTTCCTTTTGAAAATCTGAGGCATTAACTTTATTCGGCCAGTGTTGCTCCCCAAACTAAATCATTTTTTTGTATTCATCCCCACTATCAAATAGAAAACTTCTACTGAATAAAGTTAAAGGTATCTGCAAAATTTCCTTCGTAGACGACTTTTGCAAATATATTGTGCTTTCTAATGGCTCCAAGGACGCCAACTTCTTCTTGTGTCAGCTGAGTTCCTTGCTCTTTTATCACGAAAATTTGCAAATCTGCATTTCGCATGGAGAATCTTGCGACTAAATGAATCGTATCCTCACTTAACTCACCCGTGACAAGCATGAAGGTAACAGGTTGATAGATTTTTTTAATCTCTGATTCTACAATTTGTGAAAAAGAGATGGGGCTATTGTCCTTTACCTTTGCTAGATGGTGATAGATTACCTGCTGCTGGGATTCACCATCTTTTAATGGAAAAATAGCTTGGTCCTCCCCAATGGAGACAAATGAAACCTGGGCACCCTTTCTCAAAATTGCTTTTGTAAGGGAGGCTGTAAAAGTAACAACCTGTTCAAAATGATTGGACTTCGTGCGGTCCATGAATAAAACGACATCATGGCTTTGCTGCTGCTCGAATTCCTTCGTCATAATATTATTTCGTCTTGCTGATGCCTTCCAATCAATCCATGAAAAACGGTCGCCCGGAGTGTACTCTCTTACACCAATTGCGATTGCTGTATCCCGCTGCAATCTCACATTCGAAGAGGTCATCCCTTGTTCAAAGCGACTTTCGAGCTGTCGATATACCATATCTACGTACTGTGGATATACTAAAAACTGGTCACGAACTGGGGTGATGGTTTCTTTTTCGACCAGCCCGAACAAATCTCCCGTCTTGATGCGAATTCCTTCTAATATATGTTCTCCCCTCGGAATTGAATCGAACTTATATTTATATGTTAATTCCCGCTTAAACCAGGGGAATAGAATGACCTTTGATTGCTTCGATTGCTCGTATTTTTTTAGTTGCGGCGGAAGAAGCTCCTCAATTATTACGTACATTAACGGGAAAGGAATCTTTCGTTTTATCACTATGGTTGCTTCAAATTTTTCCCCAGCCATATACTCTGCCTGGTTGATATGACGCATCATTTTAAAATCTTTAAGAGGATAGATTGATAGAACGAAAGAATATAATCCAAACGGAATAAAACTATAAAATAGAAACCAGCTTACAAACCCACCTTGAAACATCGCATATACAAATGTTGCAGCAATAAGAAGGAAGATGTTGACGAGCCTACCCGTTTCTTTTAGCTTTCGAAATAGTCTCCTCATCAACGATTCAACGACCTTTGAACTGGAATTGGTGTTCTTTCAATGATTTTTGCCACTATCTTATCGGTTGTCATTCCTTCAAATCTCGCTTCCGATTTTAAAATGAGACGATGTGGAAGAACAAATGGTGCAAGGTATTGGATATCGTCTGGAATGACAAAATCCCTTCCATGTATCAAGGCATAGGCCTGAGCTGCCTTCATTAACGCGATTGAACCACGTGGACTTGCTCCTAAATAGATAGAGTTATGCCCTCTAGTTCTGCCTACTAGATCAACGATATATTCTTTAATTGTTTGGTCAACATAGACCGCTTTTACTTCCTTTTGAAGCGCTACTAATTCTTCAAGGGTAATGACTGATTCAAGCTGTTCAATCGGCTTAGACTTTTCCGCTCTATTTAAAACCTCGATTTCCTCACTAACCGACGGGTAGCCCATTTTCATTTTTAATAGAAAACGATCGAGCTGTGCTTCTGGGAGTGGGTATGTTCCTTCATATTCAATCGGGTTTTGAGTTGCCATTACAAAGAATGGCTTTGGTAAGGCCCTAGTTACCCCGTCAACCGTGATACTACTTTCTTCCATTCCTTCAAGTAAAGCAGATTGTGTCTTCGGAGATGTCCGGTTTATTTCGTCCGCAAGTACAATATGACCAATAATCGGCCCCGGTCTGAATTCAAATTGGAGTTCTTTAGGATTATAAATTGACGTTCCAGTTACATCGGACGGCAATAGGTCTGGCGTAAATTGAATCCTCTTGAAATCCGCACTCACTGATTTTGCTAGCGAACGCACCATCATTGTCTTTCCTACACCTGGTACATCCTCTAACAAAACATGTCCTTCAGCTAGTAATGCAACCAAGCTCAATGTGGCCACATCTCTTTTTCCAATCATGACTTTTTCGATATTTTCGATAACTCTTCCTAAAACTGGATGTAACGTATCAAGCTGCGCCATTTTCCGTCCCCCTAAAACTCGTATCATCTTACAATATATGTAACTATTATACTATCCGCCCACTAATTATAAAAGCGATTAAAGACGATTCCATAATTCAACAAGTACCGTTCTTCAAGTTTCGATTGTGTCCGAAAACCTCAGCATGGAAGTATTAAAAAAATGACTCAGATTATGAAAACAATCTGAGCCATAAAATGTGAGTATTCTATTAAACGAGACTTGAAAGTACATGTACACGGAGGATGATTCCTAATAGTCGCCGATCCTCGTCCACTACTGCTAACGGGAATTTTGTTTCTAATGCCTTTGGAATAATATCTTGAACGTATTCATCCTTTGAAACTGTAAAAATATCATCCCGAATCACCTCAGACAGTGTCTTCTTTTCTTTGATTCCATCGATGCAATCGTCAATGGTAACAATTCCCTCTAATCGTCTATTCCTATTAACTACAAACACACTTGAAATTCCATTCTTCTGCATTTCTTTTACCGCTACCTGTAAACCATCCTTCAGGGAAACTAATGCATTTGATTTAATCATTACATGCTCTGCTTGTAAAATTTTCGAACGGTCGATATCCTTGATAAATTCAGAGATATAATCATTGGCCGGAGTCTCGATAATTTCCTCAGGTGTACCAATTTGCTCAACAACCCCGTCCTTCATTACAGCAACCCGATCTCCTAATTTAAAAGCTTCATTGATATCGTGGGTAATAAAAATAATCGTCTTTTGAAGCTTATCCTGCAGCTCTAATAACTCAAGCTGCATTTCTCTACGAATGAGTGGGTCAAGCGCACTAAAAGGTTCATCCATAAGCAGGATATCAGGGTCGTTTGCAAGCGCACGAGCAAGTCCTACACGCTGCTGCATTCCACCTGAGAGCTCTCCAGGATATTTATCCTCGTATCCTTTTAGGCCAACACTTTCAATATTTTTTAAAGCAATTTTTCTACGTTCTTCCCTTGAGACATTTTTAATCTCAAGACCATATTCCACATTTGCTAAGACCGTTCGGTGACTGAATAAACCAAAGTGCTGAAACACCATTGCAATTTTATCCTGTCTGAACTTCTTTAGCTGAGAAGAATGATAGCGAACAACATCTTCCCCATCTACAAAGATAGAGCCTGATGTAGGTTTATTTAAAAGGTTAAAGCAACGAATCAAGGTTGACTTACCACTTCCGGAAAGTCCCATGATGACAAAGATTTCACCTTTTTTAATTTCCATTGATGCATTGTACACACCCACGGTATGATTGGTTTTTTCTAAAATCTCTTTTTTACTCATTCCTTTTTCAACCATTGGAATGATTGATTTTGGTTTTGGACCAAATATTTTTGAGACGTTCTCTATTTTAATTTTCGTTTCCATTATTCCGACCCCCTGTGTTTCTGGAAGGAACTCGCTACTCCCGATGTCACACGGTCAATAATGATCGCTAGAAATACGATACTAATACCCGCTTCAAATCCAAGCGCCATGTCAATACGGTTAATTGCGATTAAAACCTGTTCCCCAAGGCCCTTCGCACCAACCATGGATGCAATAACCACCATCGCAAGTGCCATCATTGTTGTTTGGTTTACCCCAGCCATAATGGTTGGAAGTGCCTGAGGCAATTGAACTTTAGTCAGCATCTGCCATCTTGATGATCCGAACGATTGAGCAGATTCAATGACATCTTCATCAACATTTCGAATCGCTAGCTCAGTTAATCGAATAACTGGTGGCAATGCGTAAATTAACGTTGCAAATACAGCCGAAACATTTCCTAGGCTAAAGAAGAAAATAGCTGGAATTAAATAAACGAAGCTCGGCATTGTTTGCATCGCATCTAAAATTGGCCTCATGATAACGGAAAATCCCTTACTAAATGCCATCCACACACCAAGTGGAATCCCGATAATGAGGGATATAAGAACGGATGTTAAGACAATGGCTATCGTAATCATCAATACATCCCAAAGTCCAAACGTTCCAATTAAGAAAATAAAGAATGCATATAACACACCTGAAAGAATCGATTTAAAACGCCATCCTAAAAGGAAAATAATAATTAAGAAGAGCCACCATGGAATGAAATTAAGAAAATCACTTATTCCATTGATTGTTTGAGAGGAGATAAGATGTATGAAATCAAAAAACCCTTCGAAAGTTGTATCAATCCATTTAATAAATTTTTCTACATATTCACCGATAAATTCCCATCGTATATCTGGAAAACTACCCATAAGCAGGTTACATGCTGTAACCATTCACCTCACTTTTATTTAAACCATATATTCCTTAAAAATTGTAGTAGCTGGCAGGCTGCCAACTACTACTTTGAGCATTATTCCTGTCTAGCTTCAGGCGCCATCGGCTCTCTGGTCTAGCCAATCGCCTCTGAAGGCAAAAGAACGCCTTCTGTCAGCGCTTGTCTTATGCTTGTCGCCTAAGGCTGCGCGCCTTGTGCTTTTCCTATTCTAATGATTTTTTTACTTTTTCAGCAATGTCCTCTGAAACCCAAGTTGTCCAAATATCTTCATGCTGCTTCATCCACCACTGTGCAGCCTCTTCGGCAGATGCTTCTTTTTCATTCATATATTTCAGAGCCTCTTCTGTTAAGTCGTTACTCGTTTTATACTTTTTTAGAAACTCCACAACCTCTGGTGCTTGTTCAGGCATATCCTTATGAATAGATATAACTACATCGTTTGGTGGGAATGCAGTTCCAAAATCTTTGTTCCATTGTTCTTCGTTATATTCTGCTTCTTCTAAAAGAGTGAGATCATATTTTGCTGTTACCCATGTTGGTGACCAGTAATATCCGACCCAACCTTTGCCCTTTTCATATGCATCAACTAGAGTTGCAACTGCACTTGAGTCTGAACCAGGGCTAATATAGTTAAACGTATCTCCTAAGCCATAGGTGTCAACCTTAACCGACATTGTTTCCCCAACAGCCCATCCAGTAGGTGCACCTACGACAAGACCCTTGCTTGAATCCTCTGGGTCAGGGAATACTTCAGGGTATTTCTTCAAGTCCTCAACCGTTTTTAAATCCGGAGCTAATGGCTCAATTCCTCTTTCTTTATCCCCTTCAATCACATAGGTCGGAACATAAAACCCTTGGCTATTATCATCAAAGTTTGTAGAAACTGTTTCAATATCGCCGTTATCTAACATTTCCTGATAAAGCTCTTTTACATTGTCAGTCCAAACTTCCATATACACATTGATGTCACCTTGACGTAAGCCTTCAAGTGTTGCAGCAGTCGATCCAGCTGTAACCTCTGTTTCATATCCATATCCTTCTTCAAGGATTCTTTGTGCAATGCTATTATGGACGCGAATGCTATCCCAACCAGCATCAGCAAATACGATCTTATCTAATTTTTCCGGTTCTCCATCACCTGAAGACCCTCCGCTGCTACATCCAACTAAGGCTAGTAATAAAACAGTTAGTACTATAAATAACTTACTTTTCATAAATGATTTCTCCCTTTTTCCGGTTTTTTGTTAGTAAACCGATATATTTACTGTGTCAAAAATAAAGAATAACCCCCAAAAAATGAATACCCATTCATTTTTTTGTTGCTAACATATTCTATCTAACTTTTACAATGTGCCGACTATTTGATTAGAATAATAGAAAGGTAAGGATTAATTATTCAATCTGACGAAAAATGTAGAGGACTTAACAGGGCTACATTTTTCAGATATTTGAGGATACGTCTTTTGAACTATTGATCTTGGAGGAAATAAATATTTGTTTGTTGAACAGTGGTAAATCTCAGGGTTACATTAAAAAGTATAGAGGAATAATAAAATGAGGACAAACCTGATAATCTAGCATATTTCATGATAAACTAGCATATTTCGTGATTTCAAAACCTCAGAGGAGGAAAATGTTTTATCCTTCACAGATACTCCCATATCCTCTCATATCCTCCAAAAATGGTGTAATTTTCTGTTTTTTTATCAAAATACGCTATATGTAGTATTGGGGTAGTTCCTTAGTCCCCCCATTTAGTGCAGGTATGATTGGATATGTTCTTGTAAACAAGGGATTTTTATCGAAAAAAGTAAAAAAAACCAGAATGGAGCATCTGGTTTTCGTTTTTCCTCTATTTAACTTACCTTTTTTTCTTCTGCAAGTATTTTTCATTAATCACAAGCACTTTTCCGTCATCAGCCGGTCTGTACTTACGAAACTTAAATTTGTTTTTTTCAATAATGTTATTCCCAACCATATAAATCGGTAGAATAATAATTAAGTTAATTAGCATTTGAAGCAACAGGTTTAATTCATTTTCAAATATATAAATGGTAAAGACCGCATGAAACGCAAACGACACCATTAACACAATAAGCACATTACAAATATGAAAAGGGATTACACTCGTTTTTTCACGAAACATTCGTTCTAGTTCGACCTTGAAAAAAAGTGTAATAAACACTGAAATTCCTATTGCAATAAGGGTAACGATATACGTAAAAAACGTCTGCACTTTCCCAAACCCCCTCGCACTTATATATCCCCTTTTAATGAATGGTTTTATTGAGCCAAAGTTCTGAATATGTAATTTCATTGTATCACAATAGCAAAAAAGTAGGATTCTTACCTTACTATCAAGCAAGCTAAGGTTTCCCATTTTCTAGACTTTATTAGGCATTCGCACAATCGTTTGGGTATTGCGCTACATATGGTATACATGAGGAAAATACCTATTGTTTTGGAGGGGTTCATTTGTTCAAGCCATTTCAGGAACATTCGTATGGCAACCATACGTATCCTCGGATCGTAGCATTACTAGACAAGAAGCAAGGTGATGTTACTGGTGACGGTATTATGGATTACATCTATTTATATGGAAATAAACAATCTGAAACCGATATCTTTGCAGATAATATTACACTTGTAATTAAAGATGGCCGTTCTAACCAGGTATCGACAATTTATCTCCAAAACAATGCCGGGTACAATGCTAAGCTCTTCCTTGGAGATTTTTCTAAAGATAACATATTAGATATTTTCGTAAGTATTGAGTCTGGTGGAAGTGGGGGCTATGGTCTGTTCTATATATATAGTTTTAGAAATAATATTCCGCTCGAATTATTTGATTTTGAAAAATATAATAATGACTATAAGTTCGAAGTAAATTATCAAGATTTTTATAAAGTATGTGTAGTGAATCATTCACTAGGGGTATTTTTCACCCTTGACATTAGCCACAAAGGTAATGAGTATCTATCACAGATCTACGATGACAATGGGAAATTAAAAAATCCTGTAAAAGGGGAAGTTCTTGCTTTAGGTGTTTTATATCCTATAGTAACAAATGTAAATAGTACAAATTATGATTTACTTGCTTTTCAACGTATTATTGGTACTTCTAACTCGGATACATTAGGGTATATCGAAAATCTTTTATCCTGGGATGGAACACAATTTATATCATCAAGATTAACAACAGCCATACTTGGAACAAAGTTAATTAGGATTTACTAATCAAATTTTTTGAAAGCGTTTGGAGGTATGTGTATGACAAACTTTTATTCTTTCCACGGAACTGTTACCAAGATTAGTGATTTTTATACTGGTCAAGAAGGAGAAGGCTGTAATAAATTAATGACTGTAGAAAACGGATCGGGAGCAATAGTAAATTTTGTAGTATCACCTACTACTTACTTTGTCAATCATGTAATGGTAGCAGTAGGAGATCGGGTAACTGGATATTATGATGGAAATGCACCTGCTCTTCTTATTTATCCCCCACAATATAATGCGCTCGTCATGGTAAAAGATAACCCAAATCAGAATGTAAAAGTAGATTATTTTAATAGTCAGTTGGTGAGTAGCGATGGACAATTACAATTAAATATCTCTCCTTATACTCCAATCGTAATAAATAATGGGCAGGCCTTTACAAGACCCCCGGTGAACCGAGATTTAATTGTTATCTATGGACCTTCTACATTTAGTATCCCTGCACAAACTACACCCTATAGAATAATAGTATTGTGTTAGAGATTTTAATAAAAAGTCTAAGAACTCGCCTGTTTAGGCGGGTTTCTTAATAATATCAAAATTGCAATTACTGAACCCAAGCTATGAGCAATAACACATAAAGGGGCATCACCAGCTCCAGTTTCAATGGCGGGTTCTTTTAATTTTTCATCGATTTTATCATGTATTTTTTTAAAAAAGTTTTTTTGAGATGATACGTCCAGATAAAAAACTACCTCCTTCCTTTAGTTAAGCATACGTGAAAATAGCAGTTAATTATGTAAGTATGTTAGAATAGGCAAAAGCTAAACATACAAAACGAGGTGACGATATGTTTGATAAAATCAAAAGACAACTAAGAAATATCGCACGAGGAAGCAGTGGTAGAAGACACCGATCCTACGGAGGCAGTAGTAGCAACAAAAGACATCGTTACTTCGGAGGTAGTAGTAGCAGAAGTCATAAATATAACCCAATGAGTGGTAGTAAACGCTATAAGCGTAGGAGCTGGGGAAGTAGCAGCTGATTACCAGTCATCGACTATTTTTCGAAAGCTTTTACTGCTGTTTCAAGATTATTTAAGATTGGATCTATTGCAGTGTATGGTTCATCTATTCTTAGCAGTTTTTTCAATAAATAAACGGTTTCCTGTGTTAACGAAAGTTCTTCTGTCCACGGAAGGGCTTTTTTCTTTTTTGAAGTATACGTCGTATATAGCAAATATAAAAGAATATCCCCTAAATCATAATAGTCCTGAAGTTTCATCTCTTCACTATTATTTTCCATGAATGTCCCATTTGATTGATTAGGCTTCACTAGCTTTGCCAAGCCAAAATCGATTAAATAAGGCTCATTGTCTTTTAATAAAATGTTTGGGATCCGTAAATCAAGATGGTAAATATCCTTTTTATGAAGGTAATCAACTAGTTCAATTAATTTAGCAATAAATAATAAAGACTCTTTCTCATTAAATGTCTTCTTATTTAGGAAAATCTCATCCTCCAAGTTTATCCCATCAATATATCTCATTGCATAAAAATAATGACCTCTTTCCGAAAAGGCCTCATACAACATCGCCATTCGATTATTATTCAGTTTCCCCATAATTGATACTTCATCATGAAATAGCTTAATTTCATTCACATTTTTGCGCTTACTTGGTCGCAGTTGCTTTATAACCTTGTCTTCCTTCGTTTGTAAATCATGACAAAGATACACAATTCCATAGCTTCCAGCTCCAATAATATCTAGAACCTGGTACCGTTGATTTATTATTTCTGCTTCTTTTATAGGTTTATCAACAATATGCTGATAGATTTTTCGAAAGGGACGTAGCATGACTTACTCCTTTTTTTGATTTGAAGGTTACATCTTTAAAGGGATAATACCATATCGGATTGAGTTGCAAAACGCTTCATACAAAAAAAGCCTATAGAAGAACAAATAAATGCTTCTCCTATAGACTAATTTAAAAGAAATTTTTTTCTACAAAAGTATTGATATCATTTTTCGTTTTGTTTACACTAATAAACGGCAAAACACTTACGTAATAACAAAAGTGTTATGTGTTGTCGTTTTGGGTCTGTCTTATTTCCTATTTTCAACTTACCAGGTTAATTGGTAGGATTAGACACCCGAAACTTCAACTTCACTTGCTTCTTCATCATTGCTTGCTTGAACTCTTGGATAGTCAATCAATACGATTGTTTCATCATCTTCATGTTTGATTGTACACTTACTATACTCTTTTTTAATATCTTCTACTCTTACGGCATGACCGATTACAAATTCAGTGATGTCAATCTCAATACTATCAGGGAGATCATTCGCTTTTGCTGTTATATCCAATTCGTGAAGAAATTGATTCACAACTCCCCCGGATTTCTCTCCATTCGATGTTCCCTTTAGAATGACACTTACTTTTGTATCAATTTCAGTATCCTTATTTACTTGAAGAAAATCTACATGAAGGATCTCTTTTGTTACAGGGTTATTCTGGTAATCTCTTAAAATTACATTCTTTGATTTCCCATCAACATTTAGTGAGAAAATACCATTTCTCCCCACCTCTTTTAAGACATTTCTTAAATCAGCGTTATTAATTAAGATTGATTCTGTTTCAATAGCTCTACCATAAACGACCGCCGGGATTTTCCCATCACTTCTAAACCTTTTTAAATCAGATCTTTTGACGGTTTTTCTTTCTTCTGCCACTAGAGTACCCATTTTATTTCCACCTTTCTTTTTTAAAATCTTAGACATAAGTTTTTATAAAAGTATATCCTAAGAAATATTAGAATTACTTATATTTCTAGTATATCGAATCCATTCTTTTATTTCATCTAATTGGCTTTAATTACGAATTCGGAATACTTTATTGGTAAGTGGATATAAAAATTTAACCCCTTTTTTCGTAAGCATATCGGTTACTATATGCGAAAGGTAAGATATCGTAGAAATAAGTGCCAAACCGTCCACTTCGGTGCTAACCTCTAATAGATGTGACATATACCACCAATAAACCAATGCCCAAATACTATGCGTTGGACCTCTGTGTGCAAACCACCCTGCTCCTCCTATGTATACAGCAAACATAACCAACCACCAAAATTCATTCGAAACTGCATAGTATAGAAGGAATAAACTTAAGAGGCTCATTAGAATATTTTTTAACGTTTCCTGACTCTTCAAGGAAAGTCCCAAAATAACGGCTCCCCACCCAAATAGTAGGAGTTTATTTTGTTGATTAAACCATTTTTCATCTAAGAAAGATAAGAAATTTAAATCTAAAAAGAATGTAACCAACGACAGGAGCATTAACATCCCACCAACAAATACTCCACCCTTTTTAATTAGTTTAGCTGTTTTAGTTACACGTTTATTTAACAAATTATTTCCATCTAAATCAGGAGCAAGGGAAGCCACACCTGATGCAACTAATATGACAGGCATCATTTCAAACGACTGGCTAACAGACGCCACTACTCCTATTCCTAGACCCACTGTTAAATGAGTACGACCTTTCATGTTGCCACCTCTATTTTGTTCATTCTCTTTTTCTAGCAGGGTTATTAAAAATTGATCAACTTAACAGTTTGCCTCTATTAATCTAGAAAACGATATATAACACCAAGACATCCATTAGTCTTATTTCTATAACCTCTTACTCAACTTAAATCTACATATTTCGCTCTAATCATTTGTCGATTTCTACTTATAATTTGTGATATTTCCCGGGAATTTGTTGAAATTTGAAAATAGTGATGTTTATTGGGGGGGCATGGTAATGTTTCTATTGCTCAAGTATCGCGTAACGCTATATGGATCCGATGTAGGATTCTGCAAAGCATATCGCCCGGCGATACGAATTAAAAAATAGTGACCATCCATTCTCGTTGAACATATTCATGAGCGTTCTGTTAACTTGTGAACCTTTCTTTTAAACTGAATCCTATCGCTTATCAGATTGATATCACTTCACATGTAGCCGAGAGTTCATTGGTTCAATCTAATCTTTTTGTTTCTTGTTCGTATCGCGTAACGCTATAAGGCTCCATGTCTGGTTTAACATAAATACACAGATTGCCCTCTTTTAAAAAACTCATATCTTTTACACTTTTGAAATATGATCCTATCTTTGAACTTGTGGGTGCTGCATCCCCAGCTATGATATTCATCATATGTATATCATATCGCTTATCTGACTTTCTTTTCATTAGGCTCAGAGGATTGCAACGGCATATCGCCCAACGATACACAACAAAAAAAAGAGCCTCTCAACCCTTTCTTGATTACTCGATTAAATTAAGATTCTTAACTGCTTATCAAACATTCTTTTTTGCTTGCATCAAGTTGTGTCCATTTATTATTCAATTAAGCATAAAAAATTCAATCAGGCATCTTATTTTCGGAATAACGAGAAGATTCCTCCCCATTTTTCTTTAGGTTTATGTATCGCTTCTTCTAAACGTTTATTGAAATCACTTTGTGAATTCCATTCTTTTTTCTGTTCGTCCCGCATATTCTGTATTTCTTTTTGTAAAAGTTCAGTTTTTTCTTTTTCCTGTTGTAGCATTGTTTCGTAATGGTTCTTTTGTTGTTCAGTTAGTTTTTCAATTTTTGCATTTGTTTTTTGCGCTGAATTTCCAATAGCAGAACTTATTATATGATGATCTTGCTGAAGTCGGGATACCTTTGTTTTAAGCTCTACCATATCGTTCGTCAATTGGACATTCATTTCACGTGTGGCTGCGAGTTCATTTGCTAAAAACATGAAGATTTCTTTTAATTGATTAGGGTCTTGAGGTAAATTTTCATATGGATTGGTTATCGCAATCTTTGTTTCATTTGATTCTACTAATCTTTCTTTTTGTTGATTAACAAGGTCTTTAGCTGTATCGTCTAGAGACTTGTCTGTATCGCGTAACGCTATAAGCACTTCAATGTCAGAGTGAACAAAAATACGTCGATCGCCATCTTTTAAAAACTCATATCCATTCTGCTCTAAGATTTGACCATACTTTCGGACAGTTGGGGTTGCAATACCCACTTTTTCTGCAACTTCCTTAGTAGTGAAAGCTTGTTCATTAGGTTGTATATCGCGTCTCATATCGCACCTCCTCTTTATTTAATATGAATGTTTTTAAATTTATTTGCAAGTGTTATATCGCCCGGCGATACGAAACAAATTAAGAGCTGTTACTTGAAAAAAAGGAGAATTACATATGAATGGGATGCAAAATAATCCTTAATTCTACAACACATTAAATTATGTTGTCAATATAAAATTTGCATTTTTTTCAAAAAAAAGGTACAATAGTAGTACATTAACTATTTACAGCGTATTTCAAATTCTTTTGTAATTTTTTTACAGATTGAATATGGGTACGTTATTTTTTTTATCCCTCCTTCAAATCGAAGGAACTAAAGAAAAATGAAGGTAATAATGTGTGCTGTTATAGTATTAAGGAGGTCAAAAATATTGAATCTTATTAATGAAAAAGTATCACACAAGCGCTTTGGCAAGGGAAATGTTGTAAGTCTTAACGATTCTATCATAGAAGTACATTTCGCATCTGAAAATAAAAAGTTTGTTTTTCCCGATGCCTTTGGAAAACACCTTAAGCTTCAGGATAAAACTGCTGCTGATTCAATTAAAAGGATTATACAAAAAAAGGAATTGGAACAAGAGAAGGTAGAACAGGAAAAGGAAGCAGATAAAGAACGACAACGTAAAGAACAGCAACTTCGTTTGGAACATGAAAAACTTATGAAAAATTATAAGCTTCATCCCGATTCTCAAATTGTTTTTTGGTGTGACAGCGAAGAACTTAGTAAGGTATTTACGGAGTGGAAAGTTTTTACTGACTTAATAAAAAGCGGTAATAACAAAGGAAAGCCAAATAAACCTACCCGCATATTCCCAAATAGCGTTTGTCTTTTAACAGAGAGAGATTCCAGTATGAATGAAAAAGACAGACGTATCTTAGGTGTTTATATGGTGAATGAAGATTTTATCGGTAAGCTTTGTGAAGATGGATATATTCCTGCTCATTCAGAATACAAACTACAACTTACAGAACAGGAATCTGATAGGATGCCTTTTTGGAAGTATTATTTAAATGAAAAGTCCCCTCATAAAATGACTTGGAATACAGGTAAATACCGTTATTTTAATAATGTATGGATGGCTCAAATTTTACTTGATATTGTTTCTTTGAAAAGCGACACACCGGAACAAAAACTAGCACAGGACTTTTTTAAACATTTTTGTAGAATGAATCGGATCTTGGAAGAAGAGATACCAGAGCCTAATGGTGCATTAATGCGGATATAGATTTTGGCTCTAGTCGATTAACACCGTTATTTGTTGAAAATTGTTAGATAAGATAATAAAAGGATAGTTCATATTTTAGAATTGTAATCAATGTTAGAGAGAATAGCATCGTTCATTTTCCCTCAAAAAACGACGTTCATCCTATTAAAATGAACGTCGTTTTTTTATTGAATTTTTTCCTGAATATTATTTATGTATATCCCCCTTTTATCTCTAAATAATTACATTAAAGCATTTCACTTTTAAATCTAATATCGCAGACCCCTAGTGACTCTTCACCATATTTAACTTCCAAATGGTCTCCATCCTGCAGTGTTACTATGCCTTTTGGTGTCCCGGTGTAAATCAAGTCTCCGGCATCTAAACCGTAATTATTTCCGATAAAGTCTACTAGTTGCTGCAAAGAAAAGATCATTTGACTTGCCGATGCAGCTTGGGCTGTTTTTCCATTAAGAAGCATTGAAAATTCTTTGGATTGAATGTCTTTCAATGAAAATTGTTTAAATACACCTAGTGCTGCGGCTCCTGAAAAACCTTTCGCCGGTAGCCAAGGCTGCCCATTGTCTTTCACCTTATTCAATCGTTTTCTATAGGTAAAATCGATTCCAATAGTCATCTTATCGACTAATTCATCAATAGAAATTCCCTTTTCATACGCCCTGCCTATGCTCAGCACAATCTCGGCCTCCCCATTCACAATATCACCAGATGGATCAAAGCAAATATCGCAATCATTCATAATAGCTAATGAATGAGTTGGCTTCAGAAAAACAATAGGAGTTTCAGTCGGCTTATTACCCATTTCCTCAGCAAAAGCTGTATAATTTCTGCCAACACAATAAATATTTTGAAAAAGTTTTTTCTCATCATATTGTATTTGGTTCATTTTTTACCTCCGTAGTTCGTTCTTTAACCCTCAGTCTTTCATCCTTGTTTCATTTCCCATTCATGAATTTCATAAGACCGGGCCTCACCTACTATAAACGGATCATCTTTAGCCATTTTGTTGCCTTCCTCTATTGAATTCGCTTTGTAGATAATAAGGCCACCCGTACCGTCTGAGAACTTCCCTTTAGCAAATACTTTATTTTCCTTAGCTAACTTATTTAAATAATCTAGGTGTGCATCACGTAATTGCTTATTTTTTTCCATGTCCAACATCGTAGATATTGCTGCAAAATATTTCATGGTTTCATTCCTTTCTACTATTTGTCAATCCCCTCTAACTTTCGTTCAATAAGCATGTATAGATTATATAACAAACAAACACCTTTTTCGAATGGTTTTCTGAACATTTTGTTTATTCGCCTTCCAATGATAAAAGATTAAAAATAAATGCATTCGGGGAAGTTATTAACAACACAAAAAACCACTCCTCTATTTTTTATAGGAAGTGGTTTTTTACTCTACACACTTGATGTAATAATTAGATTTTCGTTTAGATGTCTTTTTTTCTTCAGCGTTTATTAGTGCCAACATGTTCAGGCATCATTTTATTCCTGACCTGCTGCGGAATCGGGCAAGCTTTAGCCTTTTCTTTAAACAATGTCCAAGCACGAATTTCGTAGCCTTCCGCTACGGTACTTTCATCTTTTACAAACTGATGGCTTATTTTGAATACCTTTTGGTGTAATTCTACAACTGAACTACGGACTGTTACTTCATCTTCAAATATTAACGGACTCTTAAATTGACAATTCGCCTCAAGTAATGGAGTCGCTATTTGCTGCTCAGCGTAAAGCGTAGAGCTTGGGAATCCAATAGCAGTGAAATATTCATGTGTTGCCTCATCCATCCATTTATAAAAGTTTGGGTAAAATACAATTCCCGCAGCATCCGTATCACCCCACCTTACTTTTAACTGGTACTCAACAATCATTTTCAACACTCCTCCAGCTGTTAGAGTATTCTACTTTCTTTACAGGTTCCCTTATTTTGTCTGTGCAGCCTTCTTTACTTTCAAGCCAATAATTGCTCTAGCCTCATCAGGAGTTGCCACTTCTCGCCCTAGTATTTTAGCTAATTCTACAATTCTCATAACAAATTGGGCATTCGATGTAGCTAGTTCACCCTTTCTGTAATAAACAGCATCCTCCATTCCAACTCGTACGTGACCTCCAAGTAAAATCGTCATCGTGTTAATCATTAATTGATCCTTACTTGCTCCGATAGCTGACCAAATTGAACCTTCTGGAATATTGCTTTTCATAAACATCAGATTTTCTGGTGTAGCAGGTATTCCACCGTGTGCTCCTAAAACAAACTGAAAAAAGAATGGTGGTTTAAGAAGGCCTTTTTTGACGATTCGCAAGGCATTATGAATCATGCCAACATCAAATACTTCAATTTCCGGCTTAACGTTATTTTCCAGCATTTTTTCTGCTAATTGCTCAAGCATTGCTGGAGTATGAATAAATACATTTGGTCCTATATTAAAAGATCCTGCATCATAGGAGGCAATCTCAGGCTGTAGTTCAACAATTGGAAAGCGTTTTGTAACATCTTTAAGTTCCCCGCCAGCAGTCGTAAAATTGATAATAATGTCACAGTTCATCTCTTCTAAACGTTTTACTACTTCAATATATTTAGCTGAATCAAGTGTTGGTATGCCTTCATCATCCCTGACATGGATATGAGCAATTGCTGCACCTGCTTTCCATGATTCATAAATAGATTCAGCAATTTCCTTCGGTGTTGTAGGCAAGTAAGGTGTATGATCCTTCGTTGCAAAATCTCCTGTTGTAGCTACAGTGATTATTAATTTTTCCATGCTATTCCCACCTTTTATTTTGAATTTATCTATTATGAATAAGTTAATAGTCTTCCGGTTTCTAACGGTTTACTTATTGAATTACTTTCCTAGAGGTGTAACTATTTCTCAACCAATTTACCGATTTATCACTTGATTATCATTAATCTCTTTTTTAACAACATATAAATCTTTTTGTTTAAATGAATAGATTACCAGAATTGCTATGATTGCAAATGCACTAAGCGTGAACATTCCTCTTGATATTGGCATATTTCCGAAAATCATTGGACCGAAAAAGCCCCCTAAGCTTGCAAATGCGTTAACCAATGCAATGCCTGCCGGTGCGGTAGATTCAGTAAAGAACATAGTCATAAAGGAGAAAAATGCGCCAACGAATCCATAAAGTCCAATCGCTGCAAAAGACAATGACATAATCATTAGGACAGCACTATCCGCAATTCCACACAAAGTAAAACCTAATCCTGCAATCAGGAAACTTACCATTAAATGTATCCTATGCTCTTTTCTCTTATCGGAGCTCCAGCCAAAAAGTAACATAGAAGGAATCCCAACCAGTGCCGGTATAATAGTCAACCAGCCGATTTCCATATTACTTGAACCTTCGGAAAAGGATTTAATGATACTAGGTAGCCAAAACCCAAGCCCATACATCGCTGAATAATTAGCAAAATAGATAACAGCCAGTTTCCATACTTTCATATCTTTTAACATTTCTAACTTCGTAGCTTTGTTTACCGCTAGACTTTGACGTTTCTCTTTCTCTAATTCATTTTCCAGCCAACCTTTTTCTTCAATTGTTAACCATTTTGCATCTTTCGGACGATTCTCTAAGTAAAGCAATGTTATAATCCCTAAAATAATGGCCGGAATTCCTTCGAGAATAAACATCCATCTCCAACCAGCCATCCCATTCCATGAAATATGATCCATAATCCATGTTGACAAAGGGGCTCCTATAATGGTACCAACAGGTAAAGCCATTACGAGCACTGCGGATGCACGACCTCTTTCCATACTTCGGAACCAGTATGTGAAATATAAAATGATTCCCGGGAAGAAACCTGCCTCAGCAATACCAAGTAAAAAGCGGGCAATATACAAATGTGTGGCACTTTGCACCAATCCTGTCAAGATTACGATAATTCCCCATGTGATCATGATTCGGGCAATCCATATTTTTGCTCCAACTTTATGCATGATCATATTGCTCGGTACTTCAAATAAGAAATAGCCAATAAAGAAAATACCTGATAATAAACCAAATACTTCTGCAGTTAACGCGAGATCTGCATTCATTTCCAAAGCGGCAAATCCCAAATTTACACGATCCAAATAGGCAACGACATAGCAGATGAATACAAATGGCAAAATTCGAAACATTACTTTTTTGATAGTAGTACTTTCAATTGATTGGTTAATAGAACTCATCTTAAAAAACCTCCTATAATATAAGTTATCTTGTGTAAAGAAGATTTTTACCTTTCTGCCCGACATAGACTACGTAAATGTAAACGTTAACAAATTTGCTTATTGTTTCCACCTTATCTTATCTTGAACTCCCATCCCCTTTCTCACTTTGTCAACTTATTAAAACTCGAATTGATACTATCACAGTATTTGGTCATATAGAAATATGATAANNATATGACAACATAAAAATTAATTTTAATTTTCAAATAAATCAAAGAGTGGAAATATTTTGCTAAAATAGAATCAACAAAATGATTTTCCTCTAAATTTTACAACCGCTTTACGTTTTTGGGTCTTAAAAGTTATTCGCTTATAACATCTAAATATTGAAATTAAATATAAGAAATTTGTTATCTAGTTTAGAAGGAGGCTATTGCTATGGATGAAAAATACATTATACATAAAGTCAATACTGTAAATGAAAAATACATCATCAATACCGTTAAAAATGCGATGCAGCTATTACAGTTATTCACCGTTAACTCTCCAGAATGGAGTTTAACTGAATTATCAAAAGAAAAATCATTAAATATCAGTCATACGAAAAGGCTGATTCAGACATTAACGGAATATGGATATTTAGAAAAAGATCATGTGTCTAAAAAATATCGACTTGGCTTAGCCATTGTTAAATTATCTGGTGTGTTGACGACAACAATGGAAATCTACAAGGAAGCTAGGCCAATCTTATTGAAGCTAGCAAAAAAATACGATGAAAACATTCATATAGGAGTTTTGGAAGAAACAAATGTCTTGTATCTTGATAAACTTGAAAGCTTGTATTCTTCTCGTCTGGCTTCACATGTCGGAAAACGAAATCCTGCCTATTGTACAGGTTGCGGAAAAGTATTATTAGCATATAAGCGAGAACCTGTGCAACAGGAATTATTAAAAAAAATAGAGGATCAGGGCTTTGAACAATTCGCCTCCAAAACCGTCAATACAATCGATGAATTGAAGAATGATTTAAATATGATCGTTAAAAGAGGGTATGCAATAAGTACCGATGAACTAGCAGATGGTTTTACAAGTATTGCTGTGCCTATATTGGATTATTCTGAGGAAGTCATAGCAGCAATTAGCATAACAGGACGTAACAACAAAATCAGCCCATCTGTTCATTTGAATGATTTGTTAGATTGCAGCAACCTAATTTCTGAAAAACTTGGATATATAAGTTGAAAGGTAGATGAATATGCAGAAAAAAAGTTTTTCATCGCTTGAAAATGCACTTAGACTAATGAATATCTTCTCTGTAGAAGAACCAGAGTATCCTCTAAATGAACTAGCTGAAAAACTATCGATTGCACCAAGTACTGTACATCGCTTATTAACAACTTTACGGTCAGAGGGGTTTGTAGTGAAAGACTCTCTTTCTAAAAAATACAGACTAGGAATTTCTATTCGTGCATTGGAATCTACTACCCGAAAGGAAATGGACTTATTTCATCTATCTCAGGACATCTTGGAAGAAATTGTATTACGAACAAATTTATCAACTTCATTGGCTATTAACTTTCAAGAATCTGCCTTTTATCTAAATGCCATTGAAGTGAATAATCCCCTCTTTAGTAGGTTTTGTTACATTGGAAAACAATCTCCTTTCGTAAGTACTAGTGCAGGGAAAGTGTTGTTATTAAGTAAAAAGGATACTGATATTATGACATTTATTAAGGAACAATCCATTGTTTCAGAGCTTCGCCGTGAGTTGCAAATGAATGGTTATATTCTAGGTTACGGTGATAACCAAATTGGAATAACAACGGTAGCTGTACCAATAAAAAACAAACAGAATGAAACCATTGCAGCACTCGAAATGATAGGTACTGAAATACAAATACAGAATAATGTCCAAACCATTAAAGAGGCAGGTATAAAACTTACCAATAAAGTAAAAACCTATTAGTCACAACCAAATAATTTAAAACATCACAGATAAAAGCCTTTAAACAACCGTTTATAGGCTAAATACTATTATTCCCCGCCAGTAACACCGAGTGCTTCGCCAGTGCGTTGCTGCTCCCACTCTGAAGCTAGGAATAGAGCTGTTGCTGCAATTTTATTGGATATTATTGTATTCACAAAACCTCCATAAAAAATTTTCACGAATTAGATTGTGTAATACTTCACAATAAGGTAATATATTAATATACATTGTGAATATATTCACAATAAGTAAATCCTATTTTGAAAGAGGGTTGTGATTTATATGACAAAATTCTGTACGATTTGTAACGCTCCTCTAGAAGATGAAGATACGGTCGTGATCAATAATTCTTATACTTTTTCTCATAGACATTGTTCCCATTTTACAATGGAAAACTATTGCGAAGTTTTAGAAACTGGCACTTTTAAAAATATAAAGGAAAAATACTTGTCTAACTCATCAAAAAATACGTTAAACAAGCCAAAAAGTTTTGTGAAGAATTCAATTCATAAATTTACTCTAAGAATATCTTCATAATAAAAAAAAGGCTGATGAAAAATTTCACCAGACCTCAAATCATTATATTAATAAATAAAAATATCTGCAGCAGGTCTTTAGATGATTATTCCCCGCCAGTAACACCGAGTGCTTCGCCAGTGATCGCTGCTGCACCGTCTGAAGCTAAGAATAAAGCTGTTGCTGCAATTTCTGAAGGTTCAAGTAAACGTCCCAACCATTGGCCACCAAGGATATGCGTTTTCAATGCTTCTTCTACTGTAGTTCCATCTTTTTCTGCAAGTACTGGTAATTGTTTTTCAATTAATTGTGTACGAGTTGGTCCAGGTAAAATTGAATTTGCTGTAATACCGTATTCTGCATTTTCCATCGCAACTACATTCGTAAACCCAATTTGTCCGTATTTTGCTGCAACATATGCAGATTTATATTTATCTGGTCTTCTACCGTGTCCTGAAGAAATTGTAATAATACGACCATATTTTTGCTTCTTCATTGCAGGAAGAACATGTTTCGTAGTTAAGAATGTTCCTTTTAGAATAACATCCACCACTAGATCCCATTTTTCTTCCGGGAATTCATCAGTAGGTGAAATAAACTGAAGACCTGCATTGTTTACTAATACGTCTACTGTTCCACGATCTGCAATAACCTGTTCAACTGCTGTTTTCACACTTTCTTCATTTGCTACGTTTGCTTTGTACCCTTTTGCATTTCCTAATTTTTCAGCTGCACCATTTGCTGCCTCTTCATTTAAATCAAAGATAGCAACAAAGTCACCATTTTTTACAAATCCCTCTGCGATCGCATAACCGATTCCTTGAGCTGCACCTGTTACGATTACTGTGCGTTCTTTTTGAGTTGTCATTGTTATTTCCTCCTACATTTCGAATGTTTTATTAAAATAAATAATTTAATTAAAAAATGATTAACTACTTGCTAGTGTGGAACCTTGTCTTTGGATTCACCTCCTAAAATGGAAGTTTTTCAGATATCAATAAATAATAATGGCTGTAATTAATACTGCAATTAGAGCAAGTAAATTAGCACCCGTTACTGCGATAAATTGATACTTAAATCCATTTTGATGAGTAAGTCCTGTTAAAGCTAAGAATGTTAATACCGCACCATTATGCGGCATAAGTGTAATCACTGATGATGCAATCGCTGATACTCTATGGATTACTTCAGGGTTAAGCCCCATATCTAAGTAACTTTGACCGAACGCTTGCATAACAATTCCTAACGCTCCTGATGCAGAGCCTGTTATCCCGCCAAAAAGAGCGGAAGCAACGGATAAACTGATAAGCGGATTACCCGGAATATTTAAAATAAAGTCAGAGATATACTTAAAGCCAGGAGAAAAGGTGATAACCACACCAAAAGCTACGGCTGATGAAGTGAAGAAAACCGGCATAATAGAACCGCTTGCGCCTTCGTTGATCACTGCTTTTTGGCTTGGGATATATTTTTTAAATAAAATGGCTGAGACAATAACAGCTGCAGCTAACCCAATCACAATAATATTTGGTACTTTTAAAACACTACCAACGACGATAATAGCAATCAAAAGGAAAATGGGAATGATACTTAAGAAAAAGGAAGGGATTTCCCTTTTTAATTCTTCATCCGATTCTTTCACATTAAAATCAGCAAATGTCTCTCCGTTTGCTATACTTTTATTTAAAGTAAATCTCATATACCATAAACCAAAGGCGGCTGCTACAACTGCTCCAATAATCCCTAAAAGTGGTGCTGCCGTAAGGGTTGTACCAAGATAGGCCGTAGGGACAACATTTTGAATAGATGGTGTAGCAGGTAACATCGTCATCGTAAACGTACCTAAACCAAGCTGTATAGGAATCGTTACTAAGTTCCATGCAATATTTAATTGTTTAAATAATGGTTTTGCAAGTGGAATAAGCACAAATATAACTACAAACAAACTAACTCCACCGTACGTTAAAATAGCCGTAATGATGAGTAGTGCCACTAATACCGAAAAAGGATTTTTTGTTCCTGTTTTTTCAAGAATCTTTTGTGCAATAGATTGAGCAGCTCCACTCTTATCGATATATTTAGCTAAAATTGCTCCTAAAAGAAAGACAACAAAGAAGTTTATTACAAAATCTGTTAAACCCGTCATATAGGAATTCTCTTTTCCAATTAAGGAAGAGAAAAAGTCCAACTGATTTGTTATGATCACGATAATCGATGCAATCGGAGCAACAATCAAAATACTAAAGCCTTTCATTGCTCCATAAATGACTACTATTATTCCAAGTAATATACCAATAATTTGGATTATATCCATAATTATCTTCCTCTCATTATTGTTACTTAAGTTATTATTTCCCGAAATCTTACTGTATTTATCTTCATTCCATATATCTCGAATTCAATATATATAACGTAAAAAACTAACTTTATTCAAATTCCTACATTAATAGTCTTAAAGTCAATAAATGCTAATGATATCTCCATTAGCTTTGTTATCTTTACTTTATTAATCCCCCCAAAATATTTAGTAAAACGTTTTCCTAAACTATTCCACTATAGTATGTCACAAACTATTCACATTTAGAAATACTATTTAGGTTATAGTTTTTATACTAGTTTGGTTATAAATTGATAAGAATTGCCTTCATATTTATAATGATGAAATAATATATCACAATTCATACTATAAAATACGAGTATGACAATTAGGTTATGTAAGGAGGCAAGCGAAAGATGAAAGATCTTTCTGGAAAGTATTTAAAGTCAATTGCCGAACACGGGAATTTCTCACATGCCGCCAAGGCCTTATATATATCACAGCCATACCTTAGCAAATATATTAAAAATTTGGAGGATGAACTAGGAATTGAATTGGTAAACCGGAGAGTAAATCCTTTAACATTAACATATGCAGGCGAACGATATTTATCTTATATGAATGATATAGAACTGACGTATAGCAAATTGCAACATGAAATTGAATCTATCTCTAATATGGAAAAAGGATACTTAAAGCTTGGCATAAACCCAATATTAGGTTCACATACCCTCTATAATATCTTGCCTGAATTCATTTTGAATTACCCTGGGATTGAAATCGAGTTGGTTGAAGAATCTGCGAATGATATGGAATCATTGCTTTTAGAGGGAAAAATTAATATTTGTTTAAACATGCTTCCTATATTTAATCAAGAAGTTGTCTATGAAATCCTTTATGAAGAAAAATTGTTTCTTGTTATTCCCCCTAACCATAAGCATTATAATCCTGATAAGAATCGTTTTGCTCACATTCCATTTAATCCCCATCTCCTAGACAGGGAAAAATTTATTTTACTAAAAAAGGGGCTTGGGCTAAGAAGACTCACAGATGAAATATTTAAAGAATACTCCATCAATCCGAATATTGTTATTGAAACGCAGAATGTCGAAAGCGCATTCCGTTTAGCAAATAAAGGTGTTGGTTTAACAATTATTCCAGAGAGTGTGGTTACCCGGGATAATTTAATTACAGATTCTATTTACTACACTTTAGGAAACCCGGTTTATAAGAATCATGTAGTGGTCAGTTATAAAAAAGGGGAATCCTTGTCTGCTCCAGCCCTTACATTCCTGAAAATAGCAAAAGAAAAGTATAAGCAATTTTAAGGTATGGTCCTTTGAGTTTTTAAGGGCTATTTGAACACAACAGAAAAGTCCTACAAGATTATAAAAACAATAATCTGTAGGGCTTTTTATTCAATGGTGTATACATTGGCGTTGCTTGGTAAAATACTTGTCATTTGGTGGTAAAAAACATGGCGAGGGTGGTAAATTCGAGTGGCCGAATTCAAGAGCCATAGATGGCTAAATCCTGATAGTCCAGTATAAACATATAACCATTCCATTTTAGCCTATTCTGCATAGTACCAATAGAATCTGCATGGTATGTTCCAGAAATCTGTTGATACGCAATTAAATCATACAAACCATCAAATGCAAAATCGATTGGGTATTAGCCACTTATGGGGTCAACCCACCCACTGATAGGCTTCTTCAATTTTCCATTTGCATCATATATTTCATTTAAATAATCAGGCTCCCTTAGTGATAGATCGATTAGATATCTTGCATTATTTCTTTTACTAAATACTTCAACCTTGTAATTATCCTTGTAAGTTACCTCATATTGATACGCTTGGTTAAATGCATCAGAGTCGAACAACAAACGTGGTTCGTTGTAAACAAATGAATAAATATAGTTGTTTGTCGTTCCGCCACTGCCACCTGTTGGGATGGTAATTAATATATCATTGATCCCATCTCCGGTAAAATCCCCCAAAAATAGCATAGGATCATACCCCATATTTTTCTTCAGAGGAATATTAATAGAGACACCTGTGGCTCCATCCCGTATTCCGAGTACCATATTTTGTATAATGGAAACATCTGAATCTCTGTAACCGGTCACGTATACAATATCAGGGATCAAGTCACCATTTACATCGCCAGTTACTGAAGCCACAACACCAGAAATTCTCATGTTTGAATTAAAATAATCTCTATTCATATTAGCCTCCCTGCAGAAAGTTACTTGTTACAACTAACCTATGCACTAAACTGTACACATGTTCATCCTACAAAATTCAAACAGGCACTTAAAAGCTCTATGGATTATACACTAGAGGGAGGGAAAGGAGTGTCAGCTATGCCTTGGCAACTGAAAATTCCGTACTTAATCAATCAGCCTATTGGAGTCTCGTTCTTAGATGGAACAGGAACTTCAGGGGTCTTATGCGGAGCCTCTGATGGAAAGCTCCTAGTTATGAAATACCTATACCAAGCACAATTCGCCTTAATGCAATATGATATGTATTCAATACAGGATATACATGGATATCCGCCTTGTCCTAATCAATAACCATGAATTAGGTTCCCAAGCGCGCAGCACGATGTCAAATATTGCATCGTTGGAACAACCCAACTAACACTACGCACATCGGTTGATCCTGATAAACAACCTCATTGCAAAGAGGAAAAAAGATATCCGCAATGTTTTTATCTTTTGATTGTATCGGCGCAATCAATAGACAAACTCACTTCTTTTTATCTTAACAGCAACTACTTGCACCTAATAATACTAGTCCTTCACCGTTTGAACTTTCTTCTCTATCTAAAGCGTAAAAATGACCAATCTAATCATTTCAGACTGGTCATTACATGTTAAATACAACAAGATTCTGATTTCACATTTGGAGTTTCAGTTGAACAACAGCTGGATTCTATATTTGTACTGCATACACCTGTTTCTGGCAACTCCAAATGTACTTCTTTTGCTCCTCCCAAATCTCCTATTAAATATGCAACAACTGATCGAACTTGTTCGTATCCTGTTGCAAGTAAGAAAGTTGGTGCTCGACCGTAGCTTTTCATTCCTATAATATAGAAATTCTTTTCTGTTTGTCTTAATTTCTCTTCCCCGTGTGGTCTTACTGTTCCACAACTATGAATATTAGGGTCAATAAGTGGAGCTAGTGCTTCTACACTTTCAACCGCAGGGTTGAGATTTAACCTAATTTCATGTAAGAATGACACATCTGGTCTAAAACCCGTGCTCACGACAATTTCATCAATATCAGGGATAGAAACTTCTTCCGAATTAAGGTTACCTGTTACTGTAATCTTTCCATTTTCCCCTTTAAGAGTATGGATATAAAACGGGGTTAAGACTTTTATTTGTTCTGATTCAACCATTTTCTGAATTTTAATGCCTAGTTCACCACGTGCTTGTAGTCCATCATTTTCCTGCCCACCGTATGCTTCGTTCACATGTTGCTTCCTCAACACCCAATAAATATTGGTATTCGGATAATTACATTTTAATTCTACTAGTTCAAGAAGTGCATTAATGGCAGAATGCCCACTTCCAATGACCATTACAGTTTTGTCCTTATAACGATCCTCAAGTTTATTAACGTTTGGAATTCCATAATAGATGTGATTGTTTAAGGTACGTTCGGCATTTGTCCAGATCCCATTTGAAAGGGCCGGATTAGGATTCTTCCACGTTCCAGATGAATCAATAACAGCTTTTGCTTCAAAAACCTTTGTATCTCCTTCAATTTCAACGTATATCTGGAATGGTACATCTTCTCTTTTAGCATTTTTTAATTTATCTATTCCTTTTCTTGCAATACCAACTACATTAGCATTTAGAATAATGTTATCTTTCATTTCTTTTAGTTGGCTTAACGGAAGTAGATATTCTTCAACCAACTCTTTACCCGTTGGCAGTAAATTTTCATTTGGAGACACCCATCCTGACTTTTCAAGTAACTCCTTTGAAACCCTATCAATATTGTATTGCCATGGAGAAAACATCTTTACGTGTCCCCACTCTAATATATTTGAACCCACTGTCGCCCCTGCTTCAAACAATATGAAACTTTCTCCTTTTTGTACAAGATGAGCAGCAGCTGCAAGCCCAACAGGACCACCACCAATGATTCCAACCGGAAGATTACTTTGTTGAATTTTTTCCATTTTATTAGCCTCCTAATTTAACATTTTCAATGTTATACGATTCATTAGTCTCATTCAGTTTTAAGATGAAGCAGTAGCTTTTCAATAACAAATTTTGCATCACGTCCTACTCCCCTTAATGTCGCAGAAGAAAATGAACGCTGGCCTTCCAACCCAACAAAATATATACCTTTTGCTTTCGTGCTTATGCCTGCTTTCTGTAAAGGATGCCCATCTGAGTCTATTGCTCCAATGGGATTAAGGTAGGAAAGATTCGGACGGTACCCTGTAGCAAAGATAACTGTATCAACCGGTTCCTTCTTCCCATCCGCCCAGATTACACCGTCTGTGTAAAAAGATTTAAACATATGTTTTTGATCTGGATTTCCTTTAGAAAGTCGCTCCTTGTAATCACCTAAGTCGGAGACCCCACCAGGAATTAGGGCCATTTTTCCAAATCTCCAAAAAGGGAAAGTATCAAGGCCGACAACCTTCAACCAAAAATGTATATCTTTCCCCCATATCCGTTGTTTCACAAGTTCAACTGGTTTTCGTATGGCTAAAGTCGTTTTGCTAACTTCTGCAAGCTCAAGTCCAATTTGGACTGCAGAATTTCTACGACCTACCACTACTACTCTTTGGTTAGTAAATTGTTTCGGGTTCCGATACATAGCAGAATGCAGCACATTACCCATAAATATTTCTTGTTCCTCTATTATCGGAGTATATGGATAGTGAAAAGAACCCGTTGCATTAATTATTGTTCTAGTCAGATATGTGTCTCTAGAGATTGTTCGAATTCTATACACTTCACCTTCCTTTTCTACAGACTCAACTCTCTGATTTATCATGACCGGTAACTGAAAATGTTTCTTGTAATCCTGTAAGTAGCGTATCACTTCATCCTTCGTAGGATAATGATCAGGATGTCCTGGAAAATTCATGCCAGGTAACGACGAAAAACGAGCCGGAGAAAACAACTTCAAACTGTCGTAATAGTTAGGCCATGATCCAGTTGCTTTGTCACTACCTTCTAAAATCAGGAATTCCAACCCTTTTTTTTGTAAGTGATAACCTGATGCAAGCCCCGATTGCCCTCCACCAATCACAATAGAATCCCAAATTTTTTTCATACTAATCCCTCCTTTTTAATTTATTTGCATTTTGCAAGTATTAATAATGGGAATACTACAACTAGTTCCCCCCACAGCATAGGCTAGATTTTGCCATTGCATTATTCAAAAGCTTAATGGAACGAATGACAGTTTCTTTTTCAAACTCATTCATATTTGAAAAGACTTCATTTAAGAAAGTGTTCATTTGTTCGTCAATTGTCGTTGCTACATACTTTCCTTCCGTTGTAAGAGAAAGAATATAGATTCGTCTATCATTTGGGTCAGGTGTTTTCGTTACTAAATTCATTTTTACTAATGATTGTACTTGACGGCTAAAAGTTGTAATATCTGTACCTAATGTTTCAGCAATTTGCTGCATCGAAGGATTATGTTGATGATCTATCTCATAAAGTATATGACTTTGAATGAGAGAAATATCGCAGCCCCCAGCACTACAACAATTTTTATTTAAAAGTCCGAAGCGACGTGTCATAACCTGAAATAATTCACGCAGATTTTCCAATACTTTTCACCTCTTTGCTTAAGTATATAAAGTTATTTGCAAAATGCAACCTTTTTCTTTGAACTATTTTTCTTTATTTAGCAGTTTGGAGTAAGCAGAACTAAAACTTTGATAAGTATCTTTACCATATAGCATCAGATTACCTTTAAAAAAGTTTTGAACGATAAACTCCTTAGCCTTTTCAATTTCATAATCTCTTGATAACATTACTAGCTTAAAATATGATTCAAAATATTCAACTGAAAGTACACTTGAATTGTTTACTGTCATAAGGTTCCCCACTTTCATGTATCTAGAACAATTAATTTCTCCATTGCCATAACATCAACATACTTTCCATCTAGAATGCCTTGATTTTTAAATACTCCAACTTCCCGAAATCCTCTTTTTTTATATAAACCTTGACCTAATTCATTGAAAGGGAAGGTAAACAAGACAATCTTATGGAACTCGTTTTCCTTTGCCAACCGTTCGATGTAAGAAAGTAACTTTCCTCCCACCCCTTTTCCACGAGAATTTCTTTTAATATAAATTGATAAATCTGCAACCCCATCATATGCTGAGCGGCTACTGTACTGATTTAGACTTGCCCACCCTACTGTCATCCCCTCAACTTCTGCAACTATGACTTTATAGCGTTCTGTATGCCTCTGAAACCATTCCATCATGTATGCTTTATCTTTTGTTGTTGTTTCTAGGGTTGCAATTCGGTCAATAATACCCTCGTTATAAATAAAGAGAATATCTTCAATGTCATGAATAGATGCTACTCGAATGTTGATTTCGTTCATTTGATAATTCCCCTGTTCTAATTCCGTAATCCTTAGGTTTTTTTGTAATTACTTCTGCAAGAAATTTATAATTTTATTTTCACATCCAATTTATAACATTTATACTTGCAAAATGCAAGTAATTTTATTAACAACTTTGATTTATTTATTAACTTCGATTAACAATGTACTCAGGGTATAATTCCTAAACTATAGAAGAGGGTTTTTTGATCCAACTTCTGCTCTGCTTTGTTCCTTATTTCAATTCATTTAGGTCACTCGCACCTTTTAATTTTTGTTATTGGACTATTTTCCCATCCATTTATTAATGTATTCCCAGAATACATCATTATAGAATAGGGTAATGATCCAACTAAAGGTAAATGATGCCGCACCAAGTGTAGTTACTTGTTTTGTTAAGCTAGCAAAGATATGTAAATATGTAATAGCAACTAGAAACGATAAACCTAATACATTCATATAGTATTTAAACTTATTCCAGATGATCAAATTACGAAAAATGTGTACCTATACGTAACCGAAGAAATGAAAAAAGAAGCCTCCCAAAAGTTCAGTGAACTTATGAGAAGCCTCGATTAAAAACCTCAATGTTAGCAAAATGTTAGCATTCCACTCTCATCTTACTTACAAATCCTTATATATCAAGGGATTGAGGGGCAGATTACATCATGCCGCCCATTCCACCCATGCCGCCCATGTCAGGCATTGCAGGAGCATCTTCTTTAATGTCAGCAATTACAGCTTCAGTAGTTAGGAACATAGCTGATACAGATGCTGCGTTTTGTAGTGCAGAACGAGTAACCTTAGTTGGGTCAACGATACCAGCGTCAACCATGTTTACCCACTCACCAGTTGCAGCGTTGAAGCCAACACCAAGTGCTTCGTTTTTCAAGCGTTCAACAACTACAGATCCTTCTAGACCAGCGTTGTGAGCGATTTGACGAACTGGCTCTTCTAATGCACGAAGAACGATGTTTACACCAGTTGCTTCGTCTCCAGCTAATTCGATAGCAGCTACTTTGTTATATACGTTCACAAGTGCTGTACCACCACCTGAAACGATACCTTCTTCAACTGCTGCACGAGTTGCGTTAAGAGCATCTTCAATACGAAGCTTGCGTTCTTTTAGCTCGGTTTCAGTAGCAGCACCAACTTTGATTACTGCAACTCCACCAGCTAATTTAGCTAGGCGCTCTTGTAATTTTTCTTTGTCAAATTCAGAAGTAGTTTCTTCCATTTGAACACGGATATTGTTAACGCGAGATGCAATCTTGTCAGACTCACCAGCACCTTCAACGATTGTTGTGTTTTCTTTTGTTACAACAATCTTAGAAGCGCGACCTAATTGAGTGATGTCAGCAGATTTAAGGTCTAAGCCTAAATCTTCAGTGATTACTTGACCACCAGTTAGGATTGCAATGTCTTCTAGCATTGCTTTACGACGGTCACCGAATCCAGGAGCTTTAACAGCTACTGCATTGAATGTACCACGAAGTTTATTCACAACTAGAGTTGCTAGAGCTTCACCTTCAACATCTTCAGCGATTAGTAATAATGGCTTGCCTTGTTGAACAACTTGCTCTAATACTGGTAGGATTTCTTGAATGCTAGAAATCTTTTTGTCAGTAATTAGTACATATGGGTTTTCTAGAACTGCTTCCATTTTGTCAGAATCAGTTACCATGTATGGAGATGCATATCCACGGTCAAATTGCATACCTTCTACTACTTCTAATTCAGTAGAGAAGCCTTTAGATTCTTCGATTGTGATAACACCGTCGTTACCAACGCGCTCCATTGCTTCAGCGATCAATTGGCCAACCTCATTGTCATCTGAAGAAATAGCAGCAACTTGTGCGATAGACTCTTTACCTTCAATTGGTTGTGAAATAGCTTTTAATTCTTCAACTGCTACAGCTACAGCTTTTTCAATACCTTTGCGAACTACCATTGGGTTTGCACCAGCAGTAACGTTCTTTAAGCCTTCGCGAATCATCGCTTGAGCAAGTACAGTTGCAGTTGTAGTACCGTCACCAGCTACATCGTTTGTTTTGCTAGCAACTTCAGCAACTAATTTAGCACCCATGTTTTCAAAAGCATCTTCTAGTTCGATTTCTTTTGCAATTGTTACACCGTCATTCGTGATGAGTGGTGAACCAAATTTTTTCTCAAGAACCACGTTACGTCCTTTTGGTCCTAATGTTACTTTTACAGCATTTGCTAATGCGTCAACACCACGAAGCATTGCGCGACGAGCATCTTCACTAAATTTAATTTCTTTTGCCATTCTTAAGCCCTCCTCAAAAAATTAAAAATTTATGATATAAAATGCTGCTTCCTATTATCCGATAACAGCTAAAATGTCGCTTTCGCGTAAAATTAAGTATTCAGTACCTTCGTATTTCACTTCAGTACCAGCATATTTTGAGAAGATAATGCGATCACCAACCGCAACCTCTAAAGCTACTTTTTCACCACTGTCTAGTACACGACCTGTACCTACAGCAACTACTTTACCTTCTTGAGGCTTTTCCTTTGCAGAATCTGGTAATACAATACCGCTTGCAGTTTTTTCCTCTGATTCAACTAGTTCAATAACAACGCGATCACCTAATGGCTTTAACAAGTGAAACGACCTCCTCAAATAATTTATAATTAGTTTATCTTTTTATTAGCACTCAGACCACCCGAGTGCTAACACAATTATTATATTAAATAATATNNATATCTACCTATTTTGCAAGTGATTTGATATAGAATTTGGAAAAAATATTCTCGTTCTCCGGCAAAATTTGTCCACCTACCTATCCTATGTCACAAACAGGAAAAATAAACCATCAATATTCATTCATTCAATTTCTTCAATGAAAATTTGAATTTGCATTATACTAAAGGATAGGCATGAATATATGTTACAATACAAAGGGTGGACAGTACATATTTATCATTTATTCCATCTATAAAAAGGAGATTTTCATGAAGGCTCGATATTGGTATGTCATTTTAACGTACATCATCATGCAGTTCTCTGGTATTTTAGGTATTCCGCTTTTATTGGCTTTAGGTGTTGGAAAAGACCTCGACCCAGCAACTGCTACTAATACGATTATTGCGCTTTGGACTGTTTTTAGTTTTGTAGCTGCACTTCCGATTGTATTATTTATATTAAGACCAGATATTAAGGATCGACATCAGAACTTGCGACGTTCCTCTAAAGGTGAGGCAATTGGGTGGGCGATTGCAGGTGTGTTTATGGCCATGACAGCCCAGATAATTGCGGCAAACATTGAGATTCATCTGTTTGGAATTGAACCTGGTTCCGAAAACACCCAAGAAATCATGGCTTTGGTAAAATCTTTACCATTGCTTGTAATCGTAGTTTCGATTATTGGTCCAATTCTTGAAGAGATCATTTTCCGCCAAATTATATTTGGATCTTTATATAAAAAATTTAACTTTTTCATCTCCGGCTTAATTAGTTCGTTAATTTTTGCTGTTGTACATATGGATTTCACCCACATTCTCATTTATACCGCAATGGGCTTTACCTTTGCATTCCTCTATGTACAGACAAAGCGAATTATCGTACCGATTTTTGCGCACGTAGCGATGAATTCTTTTGTTGTAGTAATGCAGACGATTTTTGCAGATGATATTGAAAGGATCATGAAGCAGGCCGAGAAGCTGCAACAGACATTTATTGGGGGCTTTTAATTTATGCGAAGAACTTCACCTTTTGCCATGGGCATCATTTACGCATTAATGGGAATATTATTTACTTATATTGCAATTAATAGTGCAACGGAGACGATTTGGAACTTTTCAACTATTCTTCTTGCAGTTGTAGCAACATTCGACTTTGCTGTGGCAATCCGAATGTTCTCCCTGCACTTCAAAATCAAAAAAGTGACAAACGTAAAAAAATAACCTCTGGACAGAGGTTATTTTTTATGTCTAGCTTCAGCGATTATTCCATACTATTAGCTGCCATCATTTCCGCTTTAAGCACCTTCCTGTAGGCACTTCTTGATACGAGAATACTGATCTCATATAAACCGAATAACGGAACGGTGACCATTAAATGAGAGACTAGCTCAGGAGGTGTGATTAAACCTCCAATTACTAGAAGGACAAAATACGCATATTTCCTTATTTTCGATAAGAACATCGGAGTGACAATTCCAAGCCTAGTTAAGAACATTACAACAACCGGTAGCTGAAACAAAAAGCCAAACGGTAAGGTTAGCTGTAACAGGAATTGAAAATACTCATTAATCCCGATTACCTGATTTATTTCAAGACGACCCGCTAACCGCGTCATAAAGTTCACAACAAATGGGAATAAAATAAAATAGGAAAATGAAACCCCTACTAAAAATAATCCTACCGAAATCGGAATATAACTCAACGTTACCTTTCTTTCCTTCTCATACAAGCCTGGACTAATAAAGGCCCAAAGCTGATACAGTAAAAAAGGAGAAGAGATAACAAACGCAATAATAAAGGCAAAATTCATATAAATTTTAATTGGATCTGTCATACGGAAAGCATTCATTGTCAGCTCTTTGGCTTCCTCAGCATTTTGCAAGTAAACAATTACCGGCTCAGCGAGAAAAAAACTCCCCAGTGCAACAATGAAGAAGAAAACGACTACATAAATCAGTCGTTTTCGCAGCTCACCAATATGATCATAGACGGACATTTCTCTTTCGTTCATCTGACTCATCCTATCATTACTTCACATCAGGAGTTTCATTCTTCTTAACATCATCATCGTCATCATCTGCTAAGCCTTTTGTTGCGTTTTTAAATTCACGCAATGTATTTCCTGCAGCTTTTCCTAATTGAGGTAACTTCTTAGGTCCGAAGATTAACAATGCTGCAAATACAATCAATAGAATACTACCAAATCCAAGATTTCCCATCATGAGCCACCTCCCAACAATTATAAAATCTATTTCTATTCTTCATTCGAATAATGCTTTAAAAAGTAAACAAGTGCTTGTAGCTCAACAGCTAGATCAATATGGTGAACCCGTATATGTTCGGGCACATTGATTCTTGCTGGAGTGAAATTAAGGATACCTTTGATCCCTTTATTCACCAGGCGGTCAGTAATTGACTGTGCTGCGCCAACCGGCACTGTTAAAATAGCAACCGTGACATCATCAGGCAATTCTTTTTCAAGATCATCTAAATGACACACCTTTACTCCGCCAATACTACTACCTACTTTATTATAATCCACATCAAACGCAAGCTCAATTTTTGTATTATTATTTTTTGAAAAATTATAATGTAAAAATGCAGTACCTAAGTTACCAACACCGATTAACGTAACCTTTGTTAACTCATCCTGATCAAGTGTCTTACTAAAAAAGGATAATAAATAATTGACATTATAGCCATACCCTTTTTTTCCCAATGCACCAAAATAGGAAAAATCGCGCCTAATCGTGGCTGAATCAACCTTTACCGCATCACTCAGCTCTGCAGATGATACCCTCTGCTTCCCCGAGGCATGCAAGTTTTTCAAAAACCGATAATAAAGTGGCAGCCTTTTGGCAGTTGCTTGTGGTATTTTTGATTGTTCCAGATTCATGTTTATTCCCCCGCTACTGGCCTTTTAAAATCTCCGTTCTTTCCACCTGTTTTTTCAGTTAAATAGGTTGGCCCAATCACCATGCCTTTATCAACCGCTTTACACATATCATACACAGTTAACGCACAAACCGATGCAGCCGTAAGGGCTTCCATCTCAACACCGGTGCTTCCCTTTGTTTTAACTGTTACAGTGATATGTAAAATATATTCACCTTGGGTCGTCCAACTAAAACGGATATCGACGCCTTTTAATGCCAATGGATGGCACATCGGGATTAGCTCTGATGTTTTTTTAGCTGCCATAATACCGGCAACCTGGGAAACAGCTAGAACATCCCCCTTGCTAATCTCATTCTTTATTATTTGCTCATAAATCAATTTATTTACAGTAATACTCGATTTTGCAATTGCTGTACGAACAGTATCAGATTTCTCTGTAATGTCGACCATTTTTGCCCGACCTTGCTCATTAAAATGGGTAAATGATGTCATATATGTACCCTCCCATAAACTATACACTATTTTACCACATCTGTCTTTGGAACATCTGTGAACATTATCATTGCAGTTGCTCTATTAAGATAATATAAGATACACTGTTGTTAGAAACAAGAGGTGAAATAGTATGATTTTACTACAAGTAAATCAGCTCAAAAAGTATTTTGCTGCTGATCTTATTTTATCCAATATAAAATTAGAAGTACAAACTCGCGACCGAATTGCTATTGTTGGCCGAAATGGTGCCGGAAAATCAACCTTATTAAAAATAATTGCTGGTCACATGTCCCATGATGGCGGTGAAATTATTAAGCCAAAAAGCGTCACTATTGATTACCTTGCACAGGACACTGGACTTGAATCAAATCTTACCATTTGGCAAGAAATGCTTACCGTCTTCGCATCTTTACAAAAACTAGAAAAAGACTTAAGAAAACTTGAAGTAAAAATGGGAGACCCATCTGTTTTTGAAAACCCAACTGATTATCAAAGGCTACTCGAAGAATATGATCAGCTCCAGGTCGATTTTAAAGAAAAGGGTGGCTATCAATATGAAGCCGATATTCGATCGATTCTACATGGCTTTCATTTTACAGACAAAGACTATGAAACCAAAATATCTAGCTTAAGTGGTGGTCAAAAGACGCGCTTAGCCCTTTGTAAACTATTACTAACAAAACCTGATTTATTGATTCTGGACGAGCCAACCAACCACCTCGATATTAGCACTCTTACCTGGCTTGAACAATATCTACAAGGCTATCCAGGTGCACTCTTAATTGTTTCTCATGACCGGTACTTCCTAGACAAAGTCGTCAACCAGGTCTATGAGATTTCGAGACACACAAGCACCAAATATGTCGGAAACTACAGCAACTATTTAAAATTAAAGGCTGAAAACTATGAGCTTGATCTAAAAAAATACGAAAAACAGCAGGAAGAAGTCGAAAGATTAAAAGACTTCATCGCGAAAAATCTAGTCAGAGCTTCCACAACAAAGCGCGCCCAAAGTAGACGAAAACAGCTTGATCGAATGGAGCTGATGGGCAGACCAGCTGGTGACGAAAAATCAGCTTCCTTCCGATTTGAAATCGAAAGACAAAGTGGAAATGACGTCTTAAGTGCTAAAGACATCTCAGTTTCCTATGAAAAGGATAAACCGATTATCACTAATATCAATTTCAATATTTATCGCGAAGACAGCATTGCGTTAGTGGGGCCAAACGGGATCGGAAAATCGACCCTATTAAAAGCAATTATCGATAAACTAGAGCATGTCAATGGAACAATTCGTTTTGGGTCGCATGTAACGGTTGGTTACTATGACCAACAACAAGCTGACCTAAACTCAAACAATCGTGTGTTAAATGAATTATGGGATGAATATCCACTTAAACCTGAAAAAGAAATCCGCACTGTTCTTGGGAATTTCCTTTTTTCCGGGGATGATGTGTTAAAAATCGTTTCAACCTTAAGTGGTGGCGAAAAAGCGAGACTTGCCCTTGCTAAGCTGATGATGGAGAAATCGAACTTCCTCATTCTTGACGAACCTACGAACCATCTAGACCTTGATAGTAAGGAAGTACTTGAAAACGCGCTAATTGATTATCCTGGGACCATTCTTTTTGTATCCCATGACCGGTACTTTATTAACCGAATCGCAACGAAAGTATTTGAGCTATCTCTAGATGGACTGACAGAATACCTTGGTGATTATGACTATTATCTTGAAAAAAAATTCGAAATGGAAGAATTGGCTCGACTTGAAGCACAAGAGAAAAAAGCTGATAAACGAGAAGTAATTCAAGAAAAAAACTCTTATGAACAAGAAAAGGAATTAAAGAAACAAGAGCGTCAACGAAAACGCAGAATTGAGGAAATCGAACTCGAGATATCCTCTCTTGAGGAAAAGACCGAAGAAAATGAACAGCTTCTTTGCGACCCAGAAGTCTACCAAAACCATGAAGAAGTACAACGAATTAATGAAGAAAATGAAAAAATTTCAACTAAGCTTGAAGCCCTAATGGAGGAATGGGAATCCCTCCATGAAATAAGTGGATAAACCTTTTCTCCTATCCACTTAAATAAGTTATCCCCATCTGAAAATCGATTTGGATGGGGATATTTTTGCACCATTTTCCACATTTTTTCGAGTTATGCACTGATTTATCCACACTATCCACATTTATCAACAGTGTTATCCACAGAAAATGTCCACAAATGCACATTAGTTATTTCAGTACTTTTTATAGGTTTTCCACAAATCCTGTGAACTTGTGGATTATTTATCAACAAAAAAGCCCTCTTATAGAATGAGGACTTTTTGACTACTTTTCGATATCTAAACCAGGATTTGCGTTTAATGCATAGGATGACCGTTTCCCTTTTTCATATAAGACACTTCCAACTGCCGCAATCATTGCAGCATTGTCTGTACAAAGCGAAAGGGGCGGAATAATGAGCTTTATTTCTGGCATCTCTGCAAATGCATGTTCTAAAGCTGCTCGCAATCCTTTATTTGCCGCAACTCCGCCAGCTAATAGAACTTGCTTTACTTGATATTCTTTCGCTGCTTTTACTGTCTTAGTTACTAACACATCAATAACACTTTCCTGAAAGCTTGCTGCCAGATTCTTTGGTTCAATCGTTTCCCCACGCTGCTCTGCATTGTGAAGAGTATTAATGACAGCTGATTTCAATCCACTAAAACTAAAATCGTATGAATCCTCTTCTAGCCATGCTCTTGGTAAATCAAGCGTCGCTGTTCCTTCATGGGCTAGTCGATCAATATGTGGTCCACCTGGGTACGGAAGGCTAAGAGTTCTAGCCACCTTGTCGTATGCTTCGCCAGCAGCATCATCCCTCGTTTCCCCGATAACCTTAAAGGATGCATGCTCTTCCATATAAACAAGCTCAGTATGGCCACCTGACACAACTAACGCTAATAATGGAAACTCCAGCTCCTCTACTAATCGATTTGCATAAATATGACCTGCAATATGATGTACTCCTAAAAGGGGAATATCGTGGGCAAATGCCACCGCTTTTGCTGCATTAACCCCAATTAATAATGCTCCTACAAGACCAGGACCCTCTGTTACCGCAATTCCATCAATATCCGCAAAATGAACATCAGCTTGCTTCAATGCCTCTTCAATCACAAGTGTTATGGCTTCAACATGATGCCTTGACGCAATTTCCGGAACAACCCCACCAAATCGCTTATGACTTTCAATTTGTGATGCAACAACATTTGATAAAATTTCTCGTCCATTTCGTACAATCGAAACAGCTGTTTCATCACAGCTCGTTTCAATTCCCATAATTATTTGGTTATCACTCATGTAAATTCACCCACATAACTAGCGCATCTTCATTATTATCTGTATAGTAATTTTTTCGGATTCCACCAGGCTTGAAGCCTAGTTTTTTATAGAGGTTTTGCGCAACATGATTCGACACTCTAACCTCTAGCGTCATCGTTGCTGCCTGATGCTGCATCGCTAAAAGCTTCGCCTGCATCAACAAAGCTTCCCCAAGCTTCTTTCCTCTATATTCTGGGAGCACTGCGATATTGGTAATGTGACATTCATCTAAAATAAGCCACATTCCGCAATAGCCAATCACATCATTGTTATCAGTCATCACTATATACTTTGCAAACTGATTATGAACTAACTCATTATAAAATGCTTCTCTCTTCCAAGGGACGGTAAATGCTGATGCTTCAACCTTCATGACACCATCAATGTCATCTAACGTCATGAAGCGAAACAAAATCTGTTGATCGATGATATCTTTCATGCTTACCCCTGCCTCTTCCCTAACCAATTCGCTTCCGCCTCTGCCAAACGAATATAATTTGGCACAAAAGTATGAACATCCACTGGCTCCTTTTTCGAACCTAACTCTGCTAACTCACTTGGTCTCGGATTCCAATCTGTGTATGGTGCAACATATGCAAATTGATTTGAATCTGTTTCTATCTGTTCCTTGTGGATAACTAAATCATTTCCGATAAAAAGCACTGGTGTTTCTTTCTTTTTAAGCTCCTCAAGCCAATCCGATAATAAAATAATTTTATCTTCTTCTATACAATTCAGTGTCTTGCCTTCATATTGATAAAGACCTGTATATACCTGGCCCCTTCTTGCATCAAATAATGGTGAAATAAAGCCATTAAAGTACCTGCCATTGGCTGCCACTACTTCTAGACTAGATACTCCTACCAAAGGAACCTGTAATGACCAGGCTAATGTTTTCGCAATTGTAACACCAATTCTCACCCCTGTATATGAGCCTGGCCCCATTGCCACTACAATTTTTTCAAGTTCCTTAGGGTTTATACCACATTCCTTCATCAACTGTTCAATGGTGGGCATCACACGGACAGAATGGTTTTTTGGAAGATTTGTAATGACCTCCCCAATCACCGTTTCTTCATCAACAATTGCGACCCCTAATACATAATTGGACGTATCTATAGCTAAAACCTTCATTCGCCAAATAACTCCTCACATAAATGTTGATACCTTTCCCCTTTTGGTATCACCGTAATCTTACGCTTCGTATCCCCTTGATGTTCAATTCTAATGGTGAGCTTTCGCTCTGGTAATCGATCCTCAATGAGATGTGCCCACTCCACCACTGTCACACCATCGCCCTCAAAATATTCGTCAAATCCAAGATCCTCATCACTATGCCCCAAACGATACACATCCATATGATAAAGAGGGATTCTCCCTTGATATTCCTTTATAATCGTAAATGTCGGACTATTCACCGTTCTTGTAATGCCAAGTCCTTTCGCCAGCCCTTTAGTAAAAGTTGTTTTTCCTGCCCCTAAATCTCCCTCAAGAGTTATGACATCGCCCGGTCGAAGCTTTTCAGCCAAGCGGTACGAAAAACTCCCCGTTTCTTCAGGCGTATTCGTTATTAATTCAAATTTTTCCATACAATCCACCTTATTCATCAAATACGCCTTGGCGTATCTTCGCCCGATTTTTTATGCCCACACGAGGTGGGTCACAAAGACGTTAACACATTAAGTAGCGTCCTTAGTCTTTGATCTTATGCTCGAAAAGTTTCCATTGAAAAATCGTGGCATCCGCCGGAGGCTTTAACTTTATTCAGCAGAGTGTCACCCCCGCACAAATTGGATACTTGCTCATTCACCATATTACTTATAGAGGTGAGGACTTTTTCTGAATAAAGTTAAAATGATTATAGCCCTTCATCTCAAGCTTTTGTAATTCACCATTTCGGTTTAAAAATACAGCTGGACCACCGTCCGAAACAGTACCAATTTTCGAAAGGACATAATCATGTTCCATTGCCTTTTTCTGTATTATATCCCAATCTGAAGCTGCCATCGTTCCAACTAGTTCAAAGTCCTCCCCACCGTATAATGCAAACTCAAGAGCACGGTCTTTAAACTGCGTCAAAATAGCCTCACTAAATGGTATTTTATCTTCATCTATTTGTAAAGTAACACCGCTAGCCTTTGCTATCTCATTTGCTTCACTAGCTAAACCATCACTAATATCATTTAATGAGACCCTTCCAAAGGAAGATAAAAGCCGCCCAATCTCTACTCTCGGTTTCGGATATTGATGTGTCCGAATAAGGGTTTCTTCTAACTCAGTAAATGAATGTTCGTTTCCATTATGTAATAATAAATTCAACCCAGCTGCTGAGTCTCCAACCGTCCCAGTAACAAAAACGATATCTCCTGGCTTTGCATGGCTTCGTAAAAAATGCTTTCCTTGCTCGACCTCACCAAGAACCGTAACAGTAATAACCAAGGTTTCAGCAATTGATACAGTATCGCCACCAATTAAATCCATTTGGTACTTATCTGCTAGCATTGCCATACCTTCATAAATCGATAACAAATCTGCTTCATTCCACTCCTTAGGAATAGCAATTGACACCAAATAAAAGGTAGGGATTCCACCCATCGCGGCAATATCACTAATATTAACAGCTAATGCCTTATATCCAATTTGATATGGATCCATTGTTTGAGAATTGAAATGAACACCCTCTACCATTGTATCCATGCAGATGATTTGTTCCATATTTGAAGTTGGTCTGAAAAGCGCAGCATCATCGCCAATCCCAGCTATTAAACCAGACCTGGAAACACGCTTCGGTTTGATTTGATCAATAAAGTGAAATTCATCCTGCAATGCCATCTAATATCACTCCTAATATTTCAAAAAGAAAATAGTAAACGAGGTAGTGAAAAAAAGCCTTAGGCCAACGCCTAAGGACCTTTATACAATATTATAAGTTTACCGTATTTCAACAAAATCAGCAAAAAAAGAAAGAAAATAAATGAATTTTCGAAGGAGACGGTCGGATTCAATTGTTCGTTTTCCTTAAAAATCTTGATGAAGTATTATTTAAAGAGGTACGCGATGCGGACGTGACTTTATCGCATAGGGACAGTGATAACCTTTTGAAGGTGATTCTGCTTTCGTTTAGGTCTTCATAGGTGCGATGAAGGACTTTTCGAGGCAGATTTGCTTTCGTTCGAGTCTTCATAAGG
>NZ_JBALOP010000073.1:48788-49089 GCF_036962685.1 Bacillus sp. JJ1566
GTTCGAGTCTTCATAAGGGAGATGAAGGACTTTTCGATTTGATTCTCATTGTGTTCGGTACTTGATAACATTTATGAAAGGGATTTGGATGAAGATCCCCACTTCTTTTCCCTTTCATTTCATCAATGAAACAATTCCTTTTAATCCCTTTTTTCATTTGCAATTCTTTTGAGTATTATTCCCATAAAAAGAAAAAACCACAACATTAAATGCTGTGGTAAGCTACAAATTTATACTCTTAAAAATAAAAAAACGAAACCTCGAGTTTCGTGTGCTTGTAAAATATGGCGGTCCCGACCGG
>NZ_JBALOP010000074.1:0-37457 GCF_036962685.1 Bacillus sp. JJ1566
TTTTTGAAAAAGGCTATGGTTTTGCGAATATCGAGGAGCAAGTAAAGGTAAATCCAGAAACCACGATGTTTCGAATCGGGTCCGTATCCAAGCTCTTCACGTGGACGGCAATCATGCAGCTAGTCGAGCAAGGAAAAATTGATCTAAACACGGATATTAATCAATATTTAGATTTTGAAATTCCAGCTAGGCTTGCAGTGGGTCCGAATAAGGAGCAAACAAAGCCAATCACTCTCTTAGATTTAATGACGCATACACCTGGATTTGAGGATTATTCGAGTGCCATTTTTAGGCTAACCGCTGAAGAAATGCCTCCACTTGGTCAATATGTGCGTGAATATCGACCTGAACGTGTATTTCCTGCTGGTGAAGTGCTTGCCTATTCAAATTATGGTACGGCTTTAGCGGGGTATATTGTCCAACAGGTTTCAGGTATTCCTTATTCCGAATATGTAGAAGAGAATATTTTTAAGCCGCTTGACATGAACCACAGTACGTTTCAACAACCATTACCAAAGGAATTTTCTACTAATCTAGCACAGGCCTATAGATATATTGATGGAGAATTTAAAGAAGGAAGTTTTGAGTTTGTACCTGGTGCTGCAGGGGGAATGAGTAGCACGGCAAATGATATGGCCAAGTTTATGCAAGCCTATCTTGCCGGTGGGATTTTCAAAGGAGAAAGTATTCTAGAAGAAGAAACCGTTCAGCATATGTTCCAACAACAGTTTACCCATCATTACCAATTAGACGGGATGGCTTTAGGGTTTATCGAAAAAACAATGAATGGCAAACGAATTCTTAGTCATGGGGGAAGTACGGCACTGTTTGATACGGGACTGTACTTAATACCTCAAGAAAATATCGGTCTATTTATCTCGTATAGTGGAAATGATTTTCGGACGCATACAGAGCTTTTTCAAGCATTCATGAATCATTATTTTCCGTCGGCCGAGAGTGTTACCGTCACCTCTATGGGCGGAGAGGGCTCAAGCCAATATGTCGGTGAATATCATCAAAATCGGAAAAGCTTTACGAATGAGGATAAGATTAGCAGCCTGATAATGGGAATGATCCATGTCCAATTAGATAAAAATGGAGATTTAGTAGTGACCCAAAACGGAGAAACCAATCAATTTGTCGAAATAGAACCTGGTGTTTACAAGAATACGAGAGAAGGACCCTCAATTGATGCGTATGGTGAATTTCGAACAATCGTCTTTCAAGCAGATCCCCATGGAAAAATAATGCTTACCACCGATGGTCCGATGTCTTATTCGAAAACACGATGGTATGCTTCGAGCGGCTTTACCTTTTTATCCCTGATTCTGGTTATCTTATTATTTGTTGGAAGTCTTCTCTATTGGGGTATAAAAGCATTGATACGAAGAAAACGGAAAACATCTCAACCTAAGTTAGTGGTTTTTGGGAAGAGATTGGCCATTGCAGCGGGGCTTCTCCTGTTATTTTTAGTGGCCGGAATTGCGATATCTGGGGGAGTCGATCCACTCTACCAATTACCAAAAGAAGCACTAGGCATTAGACCTGCATGGAGCCCACTTTTAAATGTCATTCCCTTTCTTTTAACTATCTTGGGAATTGCAATCCTCATCTTCACGGGTCTCTTATGGTGGAAAAGATATGGGAGCATAATTAGCCTCCTGCATTATTCATTGTTATGTGTTATGATGATGCATCTGATTTGGATTTTTTGGTATTGGAATTTGTATTAGAATGTTAGTGAAAGCCAAGAGTAAGCTAAAAGAAAATGGTGTATACATTCAATTCATGAACTGTGGAAAAAATACTTCCTGAAAAAGTGTGGATTAATTCTTTGAAATTTAGGGCCTGTTAGTTAGAAAAGGAATCGTTATTGAACGGTTCCTTTTCTAGGATGGGCAGAATTCTGGATCCTGACCTCCAGTGCTCTAAAGCGTTAGCACATCTGGGAGCGGGCTTAAGTTTTCGAGATAAACCACAAAAAGCCATTACATTTCTTGCTTGTAATAGCCTCTGTAGCAGTTTTGGATTTGTGGAGCCATTCCTTAGTAGTATCCACCGTACGGAGGGTTCTGGTAACCTGGGTAATTTGGATAAGGTGGATATGGCGTCGGCGGATATGCTGGATTGTATCCATAGTTAGGATATGGGTAATACGGATAGGCATTGGGTTGATTGAGCAATGCGCCTGCTAGTAACCCACCTGCCAATCCACCCAATAATGGTAATCCACCTTGAAAACCTCCATGTGAACCATGTCCTGGTTTACCGTGGCCACCGCCTGAATGCCCATGTTTACCATGATGCCCATGATGGCCACCTCCTGAATGCCCATGTTTACCATGATGCCCGCCGCCATGTCCATGCTTGAACTCACGCATCATTTCATTATATCCATAATCCTGTTGGTACGGAAAAGGCATTGGATTCGCTTGATACCAATTATAATTCATATCTTTTCCCTCTTTTCATGAATTCTTTGTCCTTACAGCATATGCAAATACCTATAGATGTTATTGGGCGACTATCCATGAAAAGGGATATTAACCTAAAAATCAATCGAACTGTATAGGGAGCAGGCCCCAAGCGTACTGCAGAGTTTAAAATGATAAAAAACCAATTAACTTGTTTCATTAATGTTTGCAGGTGTTATTGATTTGAATAGGGATGAGAAAGGTAACACTTTTCCTAACCGCCTGTTCCTCCTATTAAATCGGGTAAAAACATTATAAATGGCTCCGCAAACATAAAAGCAAATAGTAATAGGATTAAGGCAATGGTAAATGGAAGTGTTGCTTTAGCAACTTGTTCTAACGATAATCCACTAATAGCACTAGAAACGTTAAGGTTATCCCCAACTGGTGGTGTTAAAAAGCCAATTTCTGCTGCTAAAATCATAACAATCCCAAAGTGTACTGGGTGCATTCCTAATTCCGTTACAACCGGTAATAATATAGGTGCTAATAATATAATTCCTGCTAACGTTTCCATAAACATGCCGATAAACACAAGTAGGATCACAATTGCACATAAAATAACCCATGACCCGACAGGAAGAGATGTTAAAAACTCCGCAATCATTATAGGGATTTTCTCGATTGTAAGAATTCTTCCATAAGTAGAAGCAGTCGCTATAATAATCAGAATGATTCCGGAAATTAAAGTTGTTTGTTTAAATAAGTCCATCGAATCTACCCATTTTAATTCCTTGTAAATAAAAATTCCTAAAAACGCACTATAAGCTACTGCAATACCTGCAGCTTCTGTTGGAGTAAAGATTCCTCCGTAAATTCCGCCGAGTACTACAATTGGCATTAAAAGTGTCCATTTTGCTTCATTAATATACTTAAAACGTTCTTTCCAAGTAGCCTTTTTTTCCGATCCAGTAAAACCTCTCTTTTTTGAGATAAAATAACTTATCGTCCAAAGTATTGCTGCGATAAGTAAACCAGGTAAGATACCTGCAATGAATAAATCGCCAATCGATGTATTTGTAGTGATACCATAAATGATTAAAGGTATACTTGGTGGAATAATAATTCCGAGGGTTCCAGCTGAAGCAACTACTCCCGAACTAAATCCCGCATCGTACTTTTCTTTTACCATTGCAGGAATCATAATTCCACCGATAGCTGCAACCGTCGCTGGACCAGATCCACTAAGTGCTGCAAAAACAGTACAAGCTAAAATGGCAACTCCAGCAAGTCCACCAGTATGGTGTCCAACAAATGACTTTGCAACATCGATCAGTCTTCTGGAGAGACCTCCATGTTCCATAATTAAACCTGCAAAGACAAATAAGGGTACGGCCATTAACGCATAAGAATCTACTGTACTAAACATTCCTTGCGCAATGAACTGGAGTGGCATTTTTTCCGTGATGAGTAAAGTTAAAACGGATGAAATACCAAGTGCAAATGCTATAGGAACACTAAGAATCATTAAAATAATAAAACTTCCAAATAAAATTAGAGTAGCCAAGCTCTCACCCCCAGTAAAATTAATGGCTTATTTTTAAGTTTCTCAATTCCTTAAAGCCGTTTACGATATGTTGGGTAACTCTAAAAGTCATTAATAAAGCTCCCATTGGTAATCCGAGATAGACAATATACATTGGAATTTGGTTCGCAGGTGAAACCTGTCCCATCTTGAACTGATTCATAACGGTTTGAACACTATAGTAATCTATAAATAGTAAAAAACTAATCCAACAAAATAGAGCAATTATTTTAAGGATTTGACTATAAACTGGAGAAATTCGATGAAGGATATTAACTAAAAAGTTAAATTTCACATGTCGTTGGTATCTTACTGCGTAAGCTGCACTAGTATAAACAAACCAAACGAATGCATATCTTGATAATTCCTCCGACCATGTCAATGACTCGTTAAAGATATAACGCATGACAACTTGCAAAACACATAAAAATGAAAAGAAGATTAATAAACTTGCGGATAAATACGTTTCAATATGGTCATCCAAATGTTTATAAAGTTTCATTTAATCTACCTCCTTCTACACAATTAAATTGAATTACACCCAGAAAAACCTGACTAAATTGTCAAATAGTCACTTAGTTCTGGGTGCTAAATCTAATTCATTATTATTTTATAACCTCCAGGAATTTATCATTTTCAGCAGCTTCAAGTAATTGGATTAACTTTTCTTTATCCACTTCATCTGCATGCTTTTGATAAAACGGGATGGAAGCCTCAATCCATGCATTATACTCTTCTTCAGAAAGGTCTCTAAAGATAGCACCCTCTTTTTCAAGCATAGCCCTTAGCTCCGCATCAAGGTCACTATTTAATTCCCTTAAGTACGTAACTGTATCATCTATAGAAGTTTGGATAATATCTTGATCTTCCTTAGAAAGGCCATTAAAAAAATCTTTGTTCATGATATAGATTTCAGGATCGTAAATATGCCCTGTTGTTGTAATATAATTACTCACCTCGTGGAATTTTCCCGAATGGATGAGTCCGAGAACATTTTCAACTCCATCTACAACACCTTGAGATAAACCTGTAAACACTTCAGTGAAAGCTAAAGGTGTTGGATTGGCTCCTACCTCTTTCCAAAATGCGATATGCATAGGGACTTCCATCGTGCGAATCTTCAACCCATCAATATCCTCTGGACTAACGATTTCACCTTTTTTATTGGATAAATGTCTATAACCAAGTTCACCATAATTCAATCCAACAAGTCCGCTATCTTCTAAACCTTTCAATAATTCTTGACCAAATTCCCCATCAACCACTTTATGGGCTGTCTCTGCATCTTTAAAAATAAATGGAAAATCAAATATTTGTAGTGCAGAAGAGAAGTTTGCAAGTACTCCAACAGAAGGAGAGGACATCTGAATATTTCCAGCTTGCGTACTTTCTATCATTTCTCGTTCTCCACCTAGCTGACCATCAGGATAAATTTCGACTTCTATTCTTCCATCTGATCTTTCTTCAACCAGCCTCTTAAATTCCAGAAATGCTTTATGTTGAGTAGTTTCTGTAGAGACAACATGTGCTGCCTGAATGGTGATTTTTTTATCACTATTTGATGATGAAGTTGAATTACCAGAGCATGCTACTAGTGTGAAAGATAAAAAAGCTAAAAGTAAAAAAGATAACCCCTTTTTTAACATATTCATATCCCCTTTACATTTTTTTACTAATTTCATACATTCTGTGTTCAAGAGCAAACCATCCATTACTTGATATTCCCGCATTCTATTTTGATATCTTCGCCCCTTTCTATAAGTCTTTAAATACAATGACATCCAGTACCTGTAGAAGGCACTTGGAATATTATCCGTTTGTAATCTAGTAATCCATAGGTCAGTTACGTATACGCTTTCATTTTTTAAAACTAACAGCTTTACAACTTAATAAGTCGATTGTCGACAGGATATGTATCCAGTGTGCTAACACTTTTACGCGGGAGCTAATTATTTCGGGAACCCTTTTGGAGTTACTATATCTCTATTCCGAAACTCAAATTTTCAGTATTGGAACTTTATTTTTTGTTTTTCAGGTTCAAATGATGCAGGTAAAATAGCTTGCCAATAGATTAATAGTTATAATATTTATACGTAACATTAATTATTCGAATAATTAAAATATTTATCTAAAATTAAATGTGAAGTCCAACTTATTTGAGGTATTTTAAAGTAGTCATATTGTCGACAATCAACAATATAATGCCAATATGGAGGTAATGATATGAGGAAAAAAAGAATTATTGCCTATAATCGAGTGGAGAAACCAGTATTAGAAGAATTAAAAAGAAAGTATGATGTTACGTTTTTTAAAAATATCAATACGAAAACGGACAAAGCGTTTTTAAACGTTTTAGAAAAAACGGAAGGGATTATTGGACTAGAATTAGAGGTTGATAAAGAGCTATTAGAAAACGCACCTCATTTGAAAATTGTAAGTAATGTTTCTGTTGGCTATAACAATTTAGATGTAGAAGAATTAACAAAAAGAAACATTATGGCTACAAATACACCTGATGTCTTAACAGATACTGTTGCCGATACGGTGTTTGGCCTCATACTCGCTACCGCAAGACGAATTCCTGAGTTAGATCATTTCGTTAAATCAAAACATTGGAACGAAGCAATAGAATCAGAACATTATGGAATAGATGTGCATCATAAAACAGTAGGTATTATTGGAATGGGAAGAATCGGACACGCAATTGCCCAACGTGCCAATCTTGGATTTAACATGAAAGTTTTATACCATAGCCGTACAAAAAAGCCTGAAGCTGAAGCGAAATATAATGCGACATATTGTCATTTGGATGACTTACTAAAGCAATCTGATTTCGTTGTTCTTATGACTCCATTAACGGAAGAAACAAATGGTCTTATGGGGCGAAGGGAATTTCAACTTATGAAAAAATCGGCCATTTTGATCAATGGGTCTCGGGGAAAAGTCGTGATAGAAAAAGAACTGATTGAAGCATTAAAAAGGGGTGAAATTGCTGCAGCAGGACTTGATGTGTTTGAAAAAGAACCTATTGAACATGATAATCCATTATTACCCATGAAAAATGTTGTAACCCTTCCTCACATTGGTTCTTCAACACATGAAACAGAGTTGAAAATGTCTGAACGAGCGGCTAAAAACCTTGTTTCTGGTCTAAATGGTGAAAAACCACTTAATTTGATCAATCCAGTTGTTTGGAAAAATATCGAGGCTGAAAAGAGTAATAAAGTTATAGAAACGTAAATAAATAGAAATACACCACCTTTACTAAGTGTCGACAATCGACCAAACCGTATAAGAAGGGAGAGATTTTCATTTAATATGGATGATTCAATCAAACAAGAGTCACTAGGTGAGCTTGTTGCAAATGAAATAAGAAAAAGTATCTGGAGTAGAGAACTTGAATTTGGCCAAAGATTAATCGAAAATGATTTATCGGAAAAGTTCGATGTGAGTCGCAGTACAATTAGAGATGCCCTAAAAATTCTTGAATATGAAGAAATGGTCATAAGTAAGCCAAGAAAAGGCACCTATATTTCTCAGTTTTCAAATAAAGATTGGCGAGAAATCATTGAACTACGAACAATCGTAGAAGCATACGCGTTTGTTAAAGCGCTTCCAAACCTTAAGAGTAAGCAGTTTAAAGAATTAGAGGCGATTCTGGATGAAATGCGCATCCATACAATAAATGAAAATTGGAGAAGGTTATTTGATTTAGACATGAAGTTTCATAGTTACATGGTTAATTTATCTAGAAATTCTCGCGTTATTAGGATATATGAGTCCATTCAGGTTCAAATCAGAACGTTTCTCGTTAATCTGGATAAATATTATTCAAACCCCTACTCATTCTACGAAGAGCAAAAAGAATTATTTGAAACTTTATTAACGAAGGATCCCAGCCTAATTGAAAAAAAGATCCGTATCCATATTGAATATGTAGAGGGGAAACTACTTGCGGATGACGAGGATTCAAGTGGATGAGTAAATACTATTTGATAGAGGTGATATGAATGCAAAATTTATTGTACATGGATGGGAAGTGGACTGGAGAAGACTTGGAGAAGGTTCCGGTCTACAATCCAGCAACTGGGGAATTAGTATCTGAAGTCCCAAAAGGTGGTAAAGAAGAGGCACTGGCTGCCGTGGAATCGGCTCACCAAGCATTTGAGTCATGGTCTGACACAACAGCTTATGAGCGAGCGGCTCTACTGAAAAAATACTTTACTTTAATCATTGACCATGAAGCGGAATTAGCAGAATTAATTACAAAAGAAATGGGAAAGCCGTTTACTGAAGCAAAAGGTGAAGTTCATTATGCTGCAAACTATATTGAATGGTACGCCGAACAGGCAAAACGGATTTACGGTGAAACGATTCCTAGCCATGACAAAAACAAACGATTGCAGGTTTGGAAAAAACCGATTGGCGTTGTTGCTGCCATTACACCGTGGAACTTCCCGGCTGCGATGTTAACGAGAAAAATAGGACCGGCTTTAGCTGCTGGATGTACAGTCGTGATAAAGCCTTCTAGTGAAACACCCCTAACGGCAATTAAACTCGTAAAATTGGCTGAAGAAGCAGGTTTTCCAAAAGGAGTTATAAATATTGTCACAGGTTCTTCCAGTGAAATTGGTAGTGTCTTTTTATTCGACTCACGAGTAAAAAAAGTGACATTTACAGGTTCTACGGAAGTTGGAAAAATTTTAATGCGACAAGGTGCTGAAACTGTGAAGAAGCTGAGTCTCGAGCTTGGCGGCCATGCCCCGATGATTGTTCTTAACAATGCAAATATCGAGACTGCAGTTCAAGAAGTCATGGCTTCAAAATTTAGAAATGGTGGTCAGACCTGTATTTGTGGCAATCGTGTTTATGTGCAGTCTAACATATATGAACAGTTCGTTGAGGCCTTTGCTGCTCGCGTAAAAGAACTTAGAGTGGGGAATGGGATGGAAAGTGTTGTTGATATCGGTCCGTTAATTAATCAAGCTGCAGTGGAAAAAGTCGCTGAACATGTCAAGGATGCTGTTGGAAATGGCGCTACAGTTGTTGTCGGCGGACAACAGCCAGAAGAAAAAGGAAATTACTACTTGCCAACTATCATTAAAGATGCAAATGAAAACATGTTAATTATGCGAGAAGAAACATTTGGTCCTGTTGCTCCAATTCAAAAATTTGAGAGTGTGGAGGAGGTAATTAAACTAGCTAATGATACACCATATGGTTTAGCAGCTTATGTTTTTACAGAAAATGTTTCAGAAGGTACAAAGGTGATTGAAAAATTAGATTATGGAATCATCGGTTGGAATGATGGTGCACCTTCTGCCGTGCAAGCGCCATTCGGTGGTATGAAAGAAAGTGGACTTGGACGTGAAGGCGGACACCAAGGTATTGATGATTTTCTGGAGATACAATACGTATCAATCGGAATCAAATAGATGACTAGATTAATTTGGGGGTTTATATGAAAAATCGATCAATCGCACTTATTCCTGGAGATGGAATTGGACCGGAAGTTGTTAAGGAAGGAGTAAAAGTATTAAGAGCTATTGAAAAACTCGATTCAAATCTAGCTTTTTCCTTCGAAGAATTCCCTTGGGGTTGTGAATATTATTTAAAACATGGAAGAGTAATCGACGAAGATGGTATTGAAAGATTAAAAGCGTTCGATGCGATTTACCTTGGAGCCGTGGGATACCCTGGGGTTCCTGATCATATTTCGTTACGGGGCCTTCTTATACGAATTCGTAAAGAATTTGATCTCTATGTCAATCTTAGACCTATCAAGCTGCTGAATGAAAAACTCACGCCTTTAAAAAATAAAACGAAAGAAGATATTGATTTTCTTGTGATCAGGGAAAACAGTGAAGGGGAATATGCCGGAGCCGGTGAATGGTTATTTAAAGGAAAACCAGAGGAAGTTGTGCTCCAAACAGGGGTTTTCTCCAGAAAAGGAACCGAGCGTATTATTCGATATGCGTATGAAGAAGCTCGTAAACAAAAAAAATCACTCACAAGTATTAGCAAAGGGAATGCCCTAAATTATTCGATGGTTTTCTGGGATGAAGTTTTTGAAGAAGTTGGTAAAGAATATCCGGATGTTGAAACATATTCCTATCTCGTTGATGCAGCGAGTCTATATTTTGTTTCGAATCCAGAACGATTTGAAATTGTCGTCACATCGAATTTATTTGGAGATATTCTAACTGATCTTGGAGCTGCCCTTATTGGTGGAATGGGCTTAGTAACCGGAGCAAATATAAATCCTGAACGAAAATTCCCATCTATGTTTGAACCTATTCACGGTTCAGCACCTGATATAGCAGGAAAAGGGATTGCAAACCCTCTAGCCGCATTTTGGTCTATCAGTCAAATGATGGATTTCTTTAGAGAGGAAAAATGGGGACATCATATTCTCGATACGATTACAGATATTTTACAAGAAACGGAAAACCTAACCCCAGATTTAGGTGGAAGTGCTTCGACATCTGAGGTTGGAGATCGTTTTATTGAGTTGCTTGAAAGAAACATCCGAAAAGAGGATCTGTAAAATAATTTGGTAGGAGGAGAAATGATGTCAATGACACACAAACAAAGTTTAAGAGAGGAGTTAGTGGAGTTAGACAAAAAGCATTTAATTCATCCGACGTCTAATATGAAACAGCTGCAAAAGGATGGTCCAACATTCATCTTCACTGAAGGTGACGGGATCTATTTAAAGGATATGGAAGGAAGAAAATTAATCGATAGCCTTTCTTCTCTTTGGAACGTGAACATTGGACACGGGCGTAAAGAACTTGCAGAAGTCGCAAAAGAACAAATGGAAAAACTGGCATTCACTTCAACTTTTAATAACTGGAGCCATGAACCCGTAATAAGACTTGCCGCTGAGATTGCGGAATGGACACCAGGAGATTTAAATGCGACTTTCTTTACTTCTGGTGGATCGGAGTCAAACGATACCGCATTTAAAACAGTTCGTCATTATTGGAAAATAAAAGGTCAACCAGAAAAAAAGAAAATTATCTCTCGAAAGCTTTCTTATCATGGAGTTGCAATGGGAGCAACAAGTGCAACGGGAATTGAGGAATTCCATACGTTTACAACCTCGATTGCTCCAGATTTTCACTATGTCGATAGTTCAATAGAATCACTGAAAGAATTGATTGAAAAAGAAGATGCTGATACGATTGCGGCATTTATTTCAGAGCCTGTTCAAGGATCAGGTGGTGTAAATCTTCCTCCAAAGGGATATTTCCAAGAAGTTCGAAAAATTTGTGATGAGAATAATATCTTATTTATTGCAGATGAAGTGATTTGCGGGTTCGGTCGTCTCGGAACCAAATTCGGTATTGAACGGTTCGGTGTGATCCCAGATATTATTACGATGGCGAAAGGTGTAACGAGCGGATATGCCCCATTAGGTGGTATGGTTATATCTGAAAAACTCCATAATGAACTCATTGAAAAATCGACAGGAAACTTTTGGCATGGATATACGTATAGTGGTCATCCAACTGCAGCTGCTGTTGCCCTCAAAAACTTAGAAATTATTAAGAATGAAAACTTAATTGATCATGTAAATGTAGTCGGTAAACAAATGCTTGAAGGGTTTGAGTGGATAAAAGAACAAAATGATCATGTGGATAATGTTCGTGGAATCGGCTTACTTGGAGCAATTGGTCTAGAAAAAGCCTCAAAATCAGCTGAACCCATCGGACTTAAAGTAGTTGCAAAAGCTCTTGAAAAAGGACTTATTTGCCGTTCTGTTATTTACGACGGGCAAGATACTCTTGCGTTTGCACCACCCTTTCCAATCACAAAAAATCAAATGGATGACATGATTACGATCATCAATGAATCTATTAAAGCAGTAAAATAAGATGGACAGCTTGGCAATAGCCAATTTCTAGTTCTCAATTAACGTGCCTGCCCCCACACTCGAGGGCAGGCCATAAAGCGATCTATCTCTCCAATTTATACTTTTTTATTTTTAGATATAGTGTATTACGACTGATTTGTAAGATGTTAGCAGCTTTGGAAATATTCCAGTCTACGGAGTGTAATGTATGTAGGATTGCCGCTTTTTCAGTGTTCGTCAGTGAAAGGGAAATGTTTACTTCGGAATTTCCACGACTAGGTTGCCGCTCAAATTCATCTTCAAAATGTAAATCCTCACCGTGAATGATATGATCTTCTGCAAAAAACGAGGCCTGCATAAGAACACTTTTCAGCTCCCGTACATTACCTGGCCAGTGATAGGAGATTAGTTTTTGCTTCGCATCCTCCGATAAAGTAATAGTGGGGGTATCCAGCTTGGTTATTAAATGTTCGGCTAGCTCGATGATGTCAGCTCGATTTCGTAGAGGTGGCAGTGTTATAAAAATCCCTCTCAACCGATAGTATAAATCCTCTCTAAATCTTCCTGCTTGTACTTCCTCGCGCAAATTCTTATTGGTTGCAGCGATTACTCTTGTATCAATGACTTTAACCGAATCTCCGCCAATTCGGGTTATCGTTTTTTCTTGTAAAACGCGAAGTAAGGCTGCTTGTGCCTTCAAAGACATATCTCCAATTTCATCTAAGAAGATGGTTCCACCGTCAGCAAGCTCGAATTTACCGGGAGCTCCTTCCCGCCTTGCGCCTGTAAAAGCACCCCGTTCGTATCCAAATAACTCACTCTCAATTAAACTATCAGGGATGGCACTGCAATTAACCGCAATAAATGGTTTCGTTTTCCGTGTACCCGATGTATGTAAGAATTGTGCGATTAATTCCTTGCCGGTTCCGCTTTCTCCATAAATGATGATGGGATACTCAGATAAGGAAGCCTTTTTAACAATTTTCCTTACATTAGCTATTGTTGCACAGGACCCCATTATATCAGAGATGGTATAAAGCTTTTTGCCCTGGGAGGATTTAGTGCTATTTCTATGTAAGGAAACAACAGAACGAAAAATTTTATTTGAATAATCGTCTATGATATCGACCGAAGAGCCACCTTTCATATGAAACTCCTGTCCAATACAATCAATGCCTAGTAATTGCTGGGCGGGTTTATTGGCACGAATAATTCTTCTATCATGATCGAGTGTAAGATGTGGGGTTGAACTTAGATTAGCTGTAATTTCTATTTCTTTTAAGGCTAGTAGCTTTTCACGATTTACATGATCCATAAGTAATCGGTTTTGCACAGCTTCTACAATCATGCTTGCTAAAGAAACTATCGAAGGATGAAATAGTTCTTTCCTTGCACTTATATTAACGGCTCCGATAAATTGACCACTTGGAGAAAAAATCGGGCTTGCCGCACAGGTGAGAAAGTGATTCTTTACATGGAAATGATGTTCTGCGTGGGTGATGATGTTTTTTTTCTCATAAATGGCAAGTCCAATGGCATTTGTCCCCTTCACTTCCTCTGACCAGTTTGAGCCAATCGAAAAATAGTCAATAGATTCATCGATATCGAGATTACCTATTTTATGAATGATGGTTCCATTACCGTCAGCGATCACTGTCACAATCCCACTTGAATGTATGGTAGGATAAAGCTTTTCTAATATGGCGGTCGTATGGTTGATCAAATGCTCATTTTCTGTAAGAACCTCTTGTAATTTCTTGCCCGTAAATCTGATATCCTTGATTGGGCCGGTAGGTGAAAGTCCAAACCTTTGACATCGTTTCCAAGAAAGATCAATAATGTTCCTATGATTGAAAAGATCGACGGATGACATGAATATACCTATCCCCCTTAAATTCTTCCTTGCCCTTTTACGTGCGAAAATCATATTTTACATCTATTATACTATTATTCCATTATTTTGAAAGTAATGAATATTTTGCCCTGTTTGTACTAAAATAGGACACATGCTGCTCAAGTTCTGAACACTCTTTTCATTATCCATCCTTTAAAAAGGTCCATTTTAAAAGGAATTATGATTGGCACGATACTTGCAAGTATATAAGTTGTCTGACTCATATTCATTTTAATGGAGGGGAAAAAGATGGTAGGAAACAGAGCGGTAGCTTATATGGGACCTGGTAGAGTAGAGGTAATGGATATTGGTTATCCAGATTTAGTGTTAAGAGATGGACCTGGAGTAAATCCTCTAAACGTAGGACGTAAGTGTGAACATGGGGTTGTTTTGAAGGTCGTTACAACTAATATTTGTGGAAGTGACCAGCATATGGTGAGGGGGAGAACAACAGCTCCTGAAGGACTTGTGCTTGGGCATGAAATAACGGGAGAAGTCATTGAAGTTGGCCGTGATGTGGAATTTATTAAAAAAGGTGACCTAGTGTCGGTCCCATTTAATATTGCGTGCGGACGATGCCGCAGCTGTAAAGAGCAAAACACACATATTTGTGAAAATGTAAATCCTGATCGTCCTGGTTCAGCCTATGGGTATGTAGACATGGGGGGATGGGTAGGAGGTCAGTCTGAATATGTGATGGTACCTTATGCTGACTTCCAATTATTAAAATTTCCTGATAAAGATCAAGCGATGGAAAAAATTAAAGATTTAACGATGCTCTCTGATATTTTTCCAACAGGCTATCATGGGGCAGTGAGCGCAGGTGTTAAACCAGGCTCTACAGTTTATATTGCTGGAGCAGGTCCTGTTGGGCTAGCAGCTGCACATTCGGCACAACTTTTAGGGGCTTCTGTCGTTATAGTAGGGGACTTAAATGAAGAAAGGCTTGCCCAAGCAAGAAGCTTTGGCTGTGAAACCGTAAATCTACGTAAACATCCTGATTTGGGAGAGCAAATTGACCAAATTTTAGGTATTCCGGAGGTGGACTCTGCGGTCGATTGCGTAGGATTTGAAGCATCTGCTCATGGTGCGAATGGGGTAGAAGCACCAGCAACGGTTTTAAATTCAATCATGCAAGTCACACGTGCTGGAGGACGCCTTGGGATTCCAGGTCTTTATGTGACCGGAGATCCAGGTGGAGTGGATGAAGATGCGAAAATTGGTACATTGAGAGTTCGTCTAGGATTAGGATGGGCAAAAGCGCATACGTTTGTAACCGGACAAACACCAGTCATGAGATACCACCGTGACTTAATGCAAGCGATCTTAAGTGGTAGAGCACAGATTGCAAAAGCGGTTAATGCAACGGTTATATCCTTAGATGAAGCGCCACAGGGCTACGCAGAATTTGATAAAGGAGCTTCAAGAAAGTATGTAATTGACCCTCATGGACTTGTGAAATAATGGTGGGGCGCTGATGGAGACACCCAGCCTTTTTAAACGCTGTTTTGCTGAAGGGATTGGAACAGCTTTATTAGTACTTATTGGTCCTGGAACAGCTGCATTTAATGGAATTATTACGGCAAATAACAACGAGTCTACAACATTAGCAGATATTGGAGTGATTAGTTTTGCCTTTGCCATTGTTGTGATGGCCATGATCTATTCCATCGGTAGATTAACGGGGTGTCACATTAACCCAGCTGTTACAATCGCATTAGCCTCGACTGGTCATTTTTCATGGAAGGAAGTAGGACCATATCTCCTTGCACAATGTGTGGGCGGTACCATTGGGGCGTTTGGCATTGTAACGGTTTTAGGCATGGACGGAGTCTTATTAGGTAATTTAGGGGCTACTGTACTTGCCCCATCTACCGGTTATATACAGGGTATTTTTATCGAAGCCATTGCAGCGTTTATTCTGATGTTCGTCATTATGGGAGTTGCCGTAGACTCCAAGGCTCCAAAGGATTGGGGAGGACTTGTTATTGGCTTAACGGTTGGTGGGATTATCATGATGACTGCCGGTGCTACGGGAGCTTCATTCAATCCCGCACGAACCTTCGGACCCTATCTTGTAGATAGTCTATTAGGTGGCAATATCAACTGGATCCAATTCCCGGTCTATGTCATTGGTCCAATCATTGGTGCTATTGCAGCCGCGGTCGTTTATACGTATATTACCAGTTCGAAAAAGCTAGCGTTATCTAATGAAACTTCTCATCATGAAGTAGTTAAATAGTTTATTCTGATGCCTGACCCTCAGCGCGGTAATCCTTTACTGTGTTGGGGGTCAGGCACTTTTTATATATATGGTCCTCTCCCATATTCCCTTTGAAGATAATGGTACCAAATGTTGGTATTCCTCTTTTGATTATAAAATGAAAGTGGATCACTATAGATTATGAAGTTCGAAGTACCATATCCCTTTACATGCATACGATGAAGATATAAAAATCGTGAAGGGATTGATTTAAATGTACTATGTTCCTTATAGTTATCCATCTCAAAATCCTATTAATGTAAACATACCAATGACTCAGTATGTAAGACAGCCTTATTATTCGCCTTATCTTAATGGAGTAGGGCATCCTAACGGATATAATGGGTTACGAATGACTAATGGTAATCCTCATCTTTCCTTAAAGGATTATGGCCCAAATCCATATGTCGTAAATATTCATGAAGCTTCTAAGCAAAACAGTACATATCGTACTGCTTTGTGGACAGGAGAGCATTTACAAGTAACGTTAATGAGTATAGATGTTGGGGATGACATTGGATTGGAGATACACCCTGTAGTGGATCAATTTTTACGAATTGAACAAGGTCAAGGAATTGTTCAAATGGGTAAAGATAAAAATAATTTAACCTTTGAAAGAAAGGTCTATGATGATTCCGCCATCATGGTACCTTCTGGAACGTGGCATAATGTAATCAATACAGGTAATACGCCTTTAAAGCTTTACTCAATCTACGCTCCACCTAATCATCCATTTGGTACGGTTCATGTTACCCATGCAGATGCAATGGCAGCGAAAAAACCTCAAGGGAATGGAAAGACAGTTGTTTTTGGTAAGACCCCGGATGAATGGATCCAATACACGGAATTTTTGGTCAAAGAAGGACTAGAGGACGTGAAAAGGGGAGTTAATGCAACACATATTCTTCAAGAATTTATTCTAATGGGAGTTCTAGTAGGAAAAGGGTATTCTCCTCAAAAAGCCTATGAAACTGTTGAAGCGTGGGAGCGTACAGGTGAATCCAAACTTCTTCAGCAAAGTAAAAACATGTAAAAAGAAAGTAGGTAAGGGACTGTCTGTTGACAATCCCTTATTTACATAGTCAAGATGCTATGCAACAAAAACTTTTGAACAAACAAACTTGTGTTGGGGGGCAGGTCCATTTTATTTAAACGATTTCATAAAAAAGTAGTTTATAAAATGATAAGATAATAGGTAAATAGTGGTATCTAAGTAGACTTGGATTTTTAGGACGTTAGTAATTGTTGTGCAAACCAAAAGGGGGCGATGGTTGGTGTTTGATTACAAGCAATATGACGGAGTGGGATTAGCCGAGTTAATTCAAAAGAAAGAAGTGAAGGCAGAAGAAGTTCGGGAGGCGGCAATTCGTGAAATTGAAAAGAAAAATGGTGCGCTTAATGCCGTTATTGATACTTTTTACAATGATCAAGAGGAAGTTGCTCAGGCTAAATCAGCAGGAATTTTTGCGGGTGTTCCTTTTCTAACGAAAAGTATTAATCAGGAAGTAAAAGGTCATCCACTCAGAAGTGGTACGAAACTCCTTGAAAACATTCCTGCCAATCAGGATAGTGAGTTTGTCCGTCAAATTCGGAATACGGGTGTCACGATTTTAGGACAGACAAATGTTCCAGAATTTGCGTTAATGGGAATCACAGAGCCTGCTTATTATGGACCTTCAAGAAATCCGTGGAAAACCGATTATACACCAGGTGGTTCAAGTGGAGGCTCCGCCGCAGCAGTCGCTTCGGGGATGGTTCCAATTGCAGGTGCAAATGATGGTGGCGGTTCAATTAGGATTCCTGGTGCTTTTTGTGGATTATTTGGTTTAAAACCAACTCGCGGTCGCACACCAGTTGGTCCTGATAGAGGTCGGGTATGGCAGGGCGCATCAGTCGATCATATTTTAAGTCGTTCTGTCAGGGATAGTGCAGCCATGCTAGACTACTACCAAAATGATCGGGCCAATGCGTTTATAGCGCCCCCTTTTAATGGGTCTTATCTAGAAGCATCAAAGACTCCTATAACAGCTCCGCTAAAAATTGCATTTACAACAGATTCTCCATTAGGCACCACTGTTGATCAGGAGTGTAAGGATGCCGTACATAAAACGATAAAGCAACTAGAAGAGATGGGGCATACCGTTATTGAAAAATCAGCCCCAGTAGACGGGAAAAGATTAGCGAATAGTTATTTCATGCTGTATTTTGCAGAAGTGGCTACAACCTTGACGGCAATTGAGGATGTGATTGGACGGAAGGTCACATTTAACGATGTAGAACCGGCAACCTGGATGCTGAATTTACTTGGAAAAGCTGTATCAGCTGAAGAATTTTTAGCAAGCCTGAAGTTTTGGGATGAGGCAGCAATCCAAATGGAAAGCTTTTATGATGACTATGACCTTTACCTCACACCAACTACGGCACACCCTCCATCAAGGATAGGTGAGCTTGATCAAACACCATTTGAAAAAGGACTTATCCGAGTAGTGGGAGGTTTAAGGTTAGGAGGAATCTTGAAAAAGTCAGGCTTTGTTGAACAATTGGCAAACAAAAGCCTGGAGAGAACACCATTTACCCAGCTTGCGAATTTAACCGGTCAACCCGCAATGACTCTGCCTATGCATCTTACGAAGGATGGTCTCCCATGCGGTGTCCAGCTTATGGCAAGACGTGGCCGTGAAGACCTGCTATTACAGCTTGCAGGTGAATTGGAAAAGACGGATTCTTGGATTCAGGTGAAAGAGAATCCTAGTTTTTAAGGTATAGGAATCTATTAACAATAATCAAGCGAAGTAATATTCATTAAAGATTACTTTGATTTATGAGAATAAGAGATAGAATAATGGATTAGCAAAACGAGGTGTTAAAATGGAAACAACAATTGATTATAAATCAATGTTTAGAATGCCGACTCCGGTTAAAATTACGGGTCGCTCGTCTAGTATTACAAATGCATTTGTAAATGGAATTATACCTTGCATCGAACCGACAGAAATAGAAATAAAGGAAGTGCTAAGTATTTTGGGTATGACCGATTCGATAAGGTGTTCTTATTGTGGGGATCATTACTCTGAGTGGGACCACTTTAGACCATTAATTCAAAATAGAAGACCCACTGGTTTTATATCTGAAATAAATAACTTAGTTCCTTCATGTGGAAAATGTAATCAATCTAAAGGTAATTCGTATTGGAAAGATTGGATAGTAGGTGAAGCGAAACTTTCTCCAAAAACTCGTAATGTAGATAATTTAGGGTTGATTATAACTAGACTAGAAAACTTTGAAAAATGGAGTAAGCCGATAAAAGTTAACTTTGAGGAAATTGTTGGTGAAGAAGTATGGAATGAACATTGGGCAAATTGGGAACGTCTAATTAAGATGATGAAGAAGAGTCAACTACTATCTGACAACATTAAAGAAACGATAAAAGATAGTGTAAATCATGAACCCTCAATTAAACCTATAAAGACTCCAATAACACGGAATGATAAATCTGAATTAAATGAGAAAAATAATAATAGGAAAGTAAGTGTAATCGTAAAAGGTGAGTTAAAAGATATTCTGGTTAGTGAACACCTTCCATTAGAAAAGATAGAACTATTTCAAACGCTAAAGTATTCTAAACAGCAGTTTAATTTAAATTTCCCTTTGTTAAAAGAAGTAGATGAAACAAAAGATCTTCAATTTCAAAAACAAGATTCAAAGGGAAGAAGTAGATATTATAAAGATCCAATATATATTTATGGGAAGAGATATTTTCTTTGTTCGCAATGGTATGATCATAACTTGGTATATTTATTAAGTTGGATTGAAAAGAATAGTATAAAGAAAAATGTCGAAAAGATTGATTCTTGGATTAGGTAAAAGAAAATCCTAGTTTTTAAGAAACGGCTCATTTAAAAGTAGATAATTAGATTTATAAACAAGGCTTTTAAGTTAAGGCTACAAAAGAAACAGTGATAAAGGAGGACAAGCATGATGCTAGCCAAAATCAGAAAAGTTAAGTTAAACATAGAAGGTAAAAACCCGGTATATAAGGTTATTCTGGAATGTCCACAAGGCAAGGAACTTTATATTCATTTTGATTACACACATGCAACGAATACATTCTGGCCATTAGAGGTTAACTATGATGGAAAACATAAAGATGCAAAACTAGCTTGGTATACAAGGGATGTAGAAAATATGACGGTAGAAGCATTCTTAAAGACTATTGCAGAAAAGATTAATAAGAAATACGGGTATGAATTTGGAGCGCAAAATTAACTAACAAAAAAGGAGAAATGGTAATGATTTATGAAACACTTTGTAAATATCATGAACTCTCAAAAAATGATAGAAATCATAGATTTAAGTCGTGGGAACACTGTTATAGCTTTTTCTCACAGAACTATCAAAATCTAAAAGATGAAAAGGTGTTTGATCATGCTTGTTTACATCTCGCTTTTTATCTGGCAAGTTGGGGCATGTTAAGGGGAAGTTCGTTTTTGCTACAAAAGGATTATAAAGTTCACTCATACTTTCTAAAAAACGTAGTAAAGAATTCAGCCAATCTTCCTTACTTTGAAACGAATTCTCCAAAATTATTAGACCAAACCCTGGTTGACGGTATGGATGAATTAATAACAGATACAAGAAACGCCTATCAAGACAATGTACACGAAATAAATGGGGAACAAACTATTATTAAAGTGACGGACACTTTAGCATCAAAAATATTACTAGGTGTATATGGTAATGTTCCGGCTTATGACAGGTATTTTAAAGAAGCACTGTCGATGTTTGGTATCAGAACACAATTTAATCAATCGGGTTTGCAAGAACTTATAGAATTTTATAATCACAATATCGAGGAATTTGAAGAAAGTAAAGCAATTTTTAATGATGACGGAATTCATTATACGCCAATGAAGTTGATAGACATGTTCTTTTGGCAGGTTGGCTTTATGAGGGACAATCTTGAGAAAAATATCGATGAATTAAAGAAAATAACTGAATTTGCAGCAGAATATAAAACCCTAGAAAAAAACGAATACATAGATAATAAAATCTACCAACCAATGGCTAAGCGGAAAATAATGCAAAAGGGCTTAACCGATGAAATCCGCAAGTACATAATTACTTTATTAAACCGAGCGTGTGAAGATGGAGTAGAATACTTAGACTTACGTTCTGGAGATATCCATAAAGCAATGGGATTAGATAATAGAATGCCGCCAGTGTGTAATGCAATGGAATCGTTAGGCATCTATCAATATTCCATTATAAAAGATACACCGAGTGGAAAGAGTTCGACGAGGGTTGTGAGGTATTTTTTGAATAACTAACAGATGCTAATTGTTTTATGTGTACGTAGTATTTATAGCAATATTAAGGGAGGGAAAGATATGAAGAATTTGCTGATCAAATATATTTTTAGAGGAGATAATCACGTAGATCCCAATTTTACATTTCTTACATATGGAGATAGCGGTAGTAGAGCAAGTCAGATTTCAAATACTGTAGAGTCTGGATCTTATGTGTTTTTTCATACATCCTTTGACAGGAAAGCATATATTACTGCATATTTTTATGTTGAGAGAATTTTAAATAAGAATGATAATCCTGCAGAAATAGCAACTCTTAACACTGATTCTAAAGCAGATGATGTTATCATTCTTGGAAGCAGAGAGCGCTCAAAAATACTCACATTTCCACTTCCTTTTGACCGGACACTAGCAGAACAGTTAACGTCTTTGAAAATTGGTGAGGACAGATTTAAAGGGAATCTTACAGAACTGCAGGTAATATCTAATTCTACTAGGTCGCATAGAAGACTATCGAATACAGATACAGACTTCCTTTTAAAACAATGTTTAAACAGGGGCTAAAATAGTTAAGGTTTTTAAGTTTACTTATTGTCCAGGGCATACCGTTTATATACAACAAAATATAATATCACAACTTTTAAGACACCTTTGTAAAATCCAAAGGTGTCTTTTTTACTAGCAATAAAATTATTGCTCCATGTCTTTCATACAATTAAAACAAGAACTAATAAAAAAATAATGGGGGAATGGTGGATGTACTTTTATCCTGCTGAACAATTAAAAAAGGAGTTTGCAGTAACTGCAAGTTTTTATCGGTTTCAGGTTGGTGATAAGAAGTTTCTGTGTAGAAATCACGCCATAATAAAGAGAAAAGAGGTGACCAAACAGGAAGAGCCAAATGCTGTGATTGTCATGGCAAACCCAGGGAGCTGCAGCCCAAATATTCCATTAGATAAGATACCTGTCATCAAGCAACATCCAGTTAATTTACTTTATGTTGATGTTAATCCAGACCCGACACAGTATCAACTTATGAGACTTATGAAAGTTAGGAAATGGGATGTAGTCTCAATAATAAATTTATCCGATGTTTGTGCTGGAAAAATGACTCACTTTAAAGAAATTCTTATAGAATTTGAACAACATTACATTAATGAGCATTCAATTTTTTCAGATAACCGAATTGAAGAATTAGAAGAGGTATTAAAAAAATCGAAATCAAGAATTATCCCTGCATGGGGGCAGAATTTAGGCATTCGTAATTTAGCAAATAAGGCCATTCAAAACCTCAAGGAAGAACATCAAATCGTTGGCCTGCCATCTCGAGAAAATAAGTGGAGATACCGACATCCTAATCCTAGGTTACAAGAAAAATGTGTCAAGTGGCTTGAAGATATGGAACAGTTATTAAAAGAGGAAGAAACCGTTAAAAGAGGAGTTGAAAAAAGTGAAAAATGACTGGCAGTTAATTCTATCATTGGGGGCGGAGGGTGGCACTATAAAGTTATTTGGAAAAGAACAAACTTTAGGAGAGTGGGTTTTCAAAATAGGAGTAAATGAAATGGATTACGATGATGTAGATGATAAGTCTATTCAACAAGAAAATTCTGCGGAAAATACTCGTAAATTAACACCAACCAATAATAAATCAATTGAACAGGCAAACTCTTTGACTAAAGCACTTCAATTTTTGGATCAATTTCCTTGGCCAATGCTTAGTGTTCAAGAGGTTCACCCTGCGTTTCAAAAGCGAATTTGGAAAGCATTCAAGGTGAGATATAAGCAATCATACAAAAATAAGTTGAGTAATTATCGTTTAAATCAATGGCTAAGGAAATGTTTTCCTGAAAGTTCTGAGGAGGTTAGGACGCTTGCTACCTGGCTACAAAACTCAAAGTATATAACAATACTAACAGGTGCAGGCATGTCTACGGAATCAAACATTCCCGACTTTCGTTCGAAAGATGGGTGGTGGAAAAATATAGATCCTAGAACGGTTGCAACAACGGATGCTTTACATAACAACTATGAAATATTTCATGAGTTTTATAGTATGAAAATTAGTGGATTAAAAGACTGCACACCTCACAGAGGACATGAAATTTTAGCAGAATGGGAGCTTAAGGGACTTATTCAAGCAATCTCAACTCAAAACGTCGATGGATTCCACAGCGCTGCAGGAAATCGCAATGTATATGAGCTTCATGGATCTATCCGCAACTTTCGGTGTTCGAAATGTTCATATCCGGTTCAAGAGGAACAATTCTTACAAAAAGAACCCTGTATAGAGTGTGGCGGTAACCTTCGTCCAAATGTCGTGTTATTTGGAGAGGAATTACCTGAGGATAGCTGGAGCCAGTCGCTCAATCATATTCGCAAATCAGATCTGGTTATCGTAATTGGAACAAGTCTTGAGGTGTACCCTGCAAGTCAGTTACCAAATATGACAAACGGAAGAACGGTTTACATTAATTTTGAGGTTGAAAAGCATACTTCAAGCTTTGATCTCATTATGAAAGGAAAGGCTGGAGAAGTACTTCAGCAGGTTGATGGGATGGTTAAATAAAATAAACGTTAAAGAATAGGTGTATCCTTTCAATTATTAAATCAAAAGGAGACTAATATGAATGCGTTAATAAATCAATGTCAAAAAAGGGGTCAAGGATTATCAGCAGAGAGTCTCGAATTGTTAAAAACTAATCTTCAAGATAATTTAATTGATGAGGTAGAAATAAAGGATGGATTTTCATATTTTCCAAAAGGAAAGAGGCGTAACGCCAGGATTGCAAAAATCGCATTTAGTTCAAGGAATAGGGTTTATTTAGAGTTTAATTATGTTAACTTAGAATCATTATCTTCTATTGACGAATTTAATACAAAGGTCTGGAGGCTAAATGACAATGATAGAATTGCTTATCATGCGAGAGGAGTAAGATATTGCTATGTAGGTGATAATGTAACATTTGCCTTACAATTAATTGATGAAGCAAAACGGACAAAATTAGTCTAATATCTGCAATTTAGTACAGTAAATAGAAAAAAAGTATTTTTGGGTTAACGAAGGAGTAGAGTTCATTAATTAAGAACAGAGGGACGGTTCTAACGTTTCACCACGAAACGCCGGAACCGTCCACGCGTTTTTGGAATAGGAATACTTCATCCGACATCTCGCACCAAACACCTGATTTTTGTCTTACTTCTTTTTAAAAGAAGTGAGAAAAGCGCAGCCATGGAAATGCAACATTAATAATCCAAATCACTCTGTAAATACTAACCAATATGCTATAGTAAATAAGCCTTTGAACAAACAAACTGATATTAATATACGAAAAGAGAAGTGATTGGCCTTGCGAGATTTTTTAAAACTCGGTATTCGAAAAGAGATTAACCATACATTAAAGTCATTAGGTATAACAGCTCCTACTCCCATACAAGAACGGACGATACCATCCGTACTTGAGGGGAAGGATGTGATTGCAAAAGCACAAACTGGAACAGGAAAGACATTGGCTTTTGTTCTTCCCATTCTTGAAAAGATTGATGTGCATAATTCGGATGTTCAAGCCCTTATTTTAACGCCAACAAGAGAATTGGCTCAGCAAATTACAAAAGAAATTAAGAAAATGATGGAGAACCTAGAAGGTGTCAATGTGTTAGCAGTATATGGTGGTCAGGATGTTGAGCATCAATTAAAAAAGTTAAAAGGTGCTCAGCATATTGTCGTTGCAACGCCTGGTCGGTTATTAGATCATATTCGCCGTGGAACAATTGATCTTTCAACCATTCAGATGCTTGTGATAGATGAAGCTGACCAAATGTTACTTATGGGTTTTCTTCCAGAGGTAGATGACATCATTCGTGAATCATTCCCATCTAGACAAACCATGTTGTTCTCTGCAACAATGCCGAAAGAAATTCAATCTCTTGCCAAAAGATATATGGTAGAGCCAGAATTCATTGAAGTGAAAGCAAAAAAAGTAACGGTTGAAGAGATTAAACAAATTGTGATTGAAACAACGGACCGAAGAAAACAAGCCACTTTATTGCATTTAATCGAAGAGCATCGTCCCTTTTTAGCGATTATCTTCTGTCGTACCAAAATTCGAGCTAAAAAGCTTCATGAAGCATTGGTTGCCAATGGATATGAATCAGATGAGCTGCATGGTGATTTACCACAATCCAAACGTGAAAAAGCTATGAAGCGATTTCGTGAGGCGAAAACGCAGTTTTTAGTTGCAACAGACGTTGCTGCACGGGGACTTGATGTTGAAGGGGTAACACATGTCTATAACTATGATATTCCACAAGATGTTGAAAGCTATGTTCACCGAATTGGACGAACTGGCCGTGCAGGTGGTGATGGGGTTGCCATTACGTTAGTGGCACCAAAGGATCTGGAGTTCCTCCGAATGATTGAAAAAGGGATTCATCAAAAATTCGAAATACAAGTGATTAAAGGTGTAAGTATCCCTGATAAGGAGGACTATCAGAAAGAAAGAAACGAGCAAATTAAAAAAACAAAGCGCCCTGAAGGTAGTGGAAAAGACAGAAGCAATGGAACTTCCAAGAGAAAATCGAATGATAATCAAACAAAAAGAAATTCAGGCACTTCAACAAGAGGGAGAAAACGTTCTCGCTAGAGAGTAAATGATACATAATGGACTTCCTTACCTCTGGAATGACGCTTTAGTCTACCAGGTAAGGTGCCAAATTCAGGAGGCTACACCCATGTTACATAAACAATTGAAACAATACATATCATCAGAGTTAATGAGTAATGAAACCTCGTCGATACCATTATATCAAGAAGAAAAAGAGTACATTGAGAAATATAAATTGATTTCAGATGACGTTACATTAATAGAAAAAGATCCTACTACACGTTTCCATGAAGCTTACATTGAAAGATGTGATAAAGAAACAGAAGAAACACTCTCTAAAGAATCATCCGTTTTTCTAGAACAACCGATTGACTACCTTCAAAAACACAAGAATGAATTTCTATACTTTGAATCTAATTGGTTGGAACTAATCGGCGTTGATGCGATTTCGTTTGAAGTGAATGATGTATTTGGAACATACGATGTCATGATAGGTTTAAAGCTGCAGAAAAAGTTTGGGACATCTCTTAAAGAAAACTTACGTAAGGATCTACATGGAGATGAAGCAAGATTTGAATTGATTTTTAATCAAGGCGATGGCTTATGGGACTTGAATTTCGCTTTGAATTATGTGAATGGGTTCAAAGAGGAGATGTCATTAGAGGAAGCATATCGGTTAATTTATCGATTTTTATTTAAACTAGTAGAGAGAACAGAAGAAAGAAGCATGGACGTGAATTAACTGTTAAATCGCAATTCTTTCTTACATATGATACCATTTATCTCTACACAAAAAAGGGACGTGATTGAACATGATAAAAATTACCATACCTACTCCAGATCTTACGATTACAGAACGGAAACAAGTTCCGAAAGAAAATGAACCAGTAATCAAGGATATTTACGGATTTATTGATTTCCATCTCATACCAAGAGATAAAGGTGGCATTTTCTTATTTTTTAATATAAATGATGAGCTTCTTTTTGTTGGAAAAGCGCGGAAACTACGTCAAAGAATTAAAAAACATTTTGAAGATACGGTATCACCTATTAAAATGCACAGAGATGAAGTCCATAAAATCGATATTTGCTTCGTAGAAGACCCAATGGAACGAGAAATTTATGAAACCTATATCATTAATAAACTCCGGTCAAAATATAACGTTGATAAAGTATTTAATTAATAAAATATTGGTGCCAGAGCCCCAGTGCGGTAGTATTTTGCCGTGTCGGGGTTCTGGCCTTTTTTATTAGGTGAAAAGTGCTAGTAATCGAATTAAAATTCCTCATAAACAGCAGGATCCTGATTGGCAATTCTTCCATCTGGCTGGCTTAAGGCTGAAATCATAGCCATTTCTGCATCGTCCAATGAGAAGTCAAAAATAGAAAGGTTCTCTAACTGGCGGACTGGTGATGCTGACTTAGGAATTGAAATCGCTCCAAGCTGATAATGCCAACGTAAAACGATTTGTGGAATCGTTTTATTATGATTTGCAGCGATCGTTTGAAGTGTTTCGTTGTCTAAGTCTTTAATTCCACGAGTAAATGGGCTCCAAGATTCTGTCGCAATATTTTTTTCTTCATGATATTTTCTTTGTTCAGCTTGGTTAAAAAATGGATGTAACTCAATTTGGTTAATGCATGGTTTGACACCGGTCTCTTTTTCCAAACGGTCTAAGTGTTCAGGTAAGAAATTACAAACCCCTATTGAACGAATAAGTCCCCATTTTTTAGCATCAATCAAAGCCTGCCAAGCTTCTACATATGTATCTTTGCTAGGGTTCGGCCAATGAATGAGGTATAGATCATAATAATCAAGGTTAGCTCGATAAAGCGATTCTTGAATAGTTACTTTTGCCTTGTTGTATTCGTGATAGCGACCAGGAAGTTTGGAAGTAATGAGTAATTCTTGTCTTGGTACAGAACTACGGCGAACAGCTTCTCCTACCGCTCCTTCGTTTTCGTAATTATAAGCTGAGTCAATCAGACGATAGCCATTATGAATTGCACTAACGATAGCATTTACTCCATCATTTCCTTTAAGCGGGTATGTACCAAAGCCAATCACAGGAATATGTAAGCCATCATTTAACGTAACCTCTGGAATTCTACTTTCCATAAAACAACACTCCCCCCATTAATATCGCAATAATATCACAAGATTGAAAATTACTCTATTTTGAAGGTTTGGAAGAGATGGGGGTGTATACGCTTAGGTTTTTCGCTTTTTAAATAATGCACTGACAATAAGAAATAAAAATAGAATGGTTAATATCATATAAGTACTTTTAGTAAGCTGTTCCCTCTTTTGCCATGCTGCTTTATTTAAAATTTGTAATGCTTGTGCTTCAATATCTTTATCAATCGACGTATCTTGGTCGTAATCAAATGTAAATCGATTTTTGCAATACGTCTCATATGCTTCTAGACTTTCGGAATCAATCTTTTTATCTACAAGATCTTTTATTTCATACTGTACTGCATCTTCACTGCAGATATTATAAAAGTGTAGTGCGGAATTTGCTTTTATACTAAAATAATCTTTTTCTATGGGATTAGAGATTGAATGATAATATTCATTTATAATGGTTTCAATTGTTTCAATTGAAGTCTCAAAGTCTTTTCTTACCTTTTCTTGATTTTCATTCCATTCTATTTCTCGTTGTCTATCAATTTCTCTTCGTTCAACAAACTCCTTTTGATTTGCAACATGGCTCGATTGCTCAGCAATTTCTTGCTCTGAAAATATCGGTCTTTCCTCACCACTGTAGAGTTTATGTTGGGTTTGACCATAAGCTTCTATCCAATTTGTATCTGTCCATCGATCACGTTTATGTACAATCTTCAAATTTCCATCTTGTTGTTCTGGGCCTTTTTCCCATCTGAAAATGATGAGGGTTAACTGGATAATAATTAAGCTTAAAAGTAGAATTCTTACCTTTTTAACAATAATCACATCCTATTATGAATAATTGGTTGACAAATGTTATCGTTAATAACTTATTTTGTACAGGCGAAAGAGAACTATTCATGGGTAAGTCAGACTCATTTTTTGGCTAAAACATTCATTTTAATGTGGCCAACCTTAATTCCCAATATGTGCTCTAGACTAAGTGGAGAAACTAATCATTCATTCAAAATGAAGTGAAAAAGTCTTTAAACAGCTTTGAAATCGTTTTTTATCAAGGTTTCATTTGGCCATTTTACAGAATCAATTTAAAAAAATAAACGGGAAGCTTGAGTTGTTTTTAATTACCGTACAAAGCTTGTTGAGAAAGAATGACTGTTTGAACTGGGACTAGTTTTTCTGCCATAAAAACTGCCCTGAGAACAGTGGAGCGGTTCAAACGATCACTTTAAAATGCTGGAACCGTCCCCGTTTTTACAATGTGTATTGGGTTATTGAAGATGTTACAATAATTAGTAGATTGGCACTAAAGTTATTGAAAGCTGTAAACTTATGAGACTTTTTTGGAGAAGGAGGAAATAAAGTGAGCTATGAAATTATTACATTACCTGGGTATCGGGCAGTAGGATTAAAATGGGAGGGGACATTCTCTGAGATTGTACCTAATTTAAAAAACGTCATTCGGCAAATGGAAGAACGTTCCAATGAGTTAGATGACAAGGTGAACCCTCATGTACAATTAGGACTATCTTATCATGTAGTTGAAAATGGGTTCGTGCATTATGCAGTATATGAAGTAAGTGATAGCCAGGAAATTCCTGATGGGATGATTGAAATAAAGGTGCCTCAAATGACCTATGTGAAGACAGCACATCACAAAGGGGAGGATATACAAAAGACTTATACGGATTTACATGAATGGTTATTTGATAGTGACTATACCGCATATAGGGAACCAGGTGTAGTTTACTATGATCCATATATGCCAATAAAACATGAACATTGTCCAGTGGAACGCGCCACTAGTGATCCGCATTTTGATATTTATATACCAATAGTTAAAAAATAAATCGACCTAACGTTCACCTTGAAACGTGGTAACCGTCCCCTCGTTTTTCCAAGACCTTTTCAGAGGAGAGTGAGATTGTGAGAGACAAAGAGATCATAGACGTCTTTGAACAGTCAGAAATAAATTTACTCGTAGAGCTGCGAATGGGAAATGGTTTCCAAGAAAAGGAGTATGAAAGATTAGTGAAGGCACTCGCCGTCTGTGCGGATGAATGGGAGAGTCGTTCAAGTATTCCGGGAGAAGTCGTCCATACTTTAGTTGGACTATACGATGAACTGTACAACTTTTCATTAATATATGGTGATGAAGAATCAGTCCGGATAAAGCAAGCAGCCGAAAATACCAAAAGGCTGATTCAAAGATGTACGAAAGATAAGGGTGAAATAGAACCCGAAAAAGCCAGAGTGATTGGCAGGTTGATTGAGAAAATCAACGAAAACGGAAATTTTTTTAATAAACTTCAAAATGGTAAGGGAATAGATGAACAACAATTTGAAAGAATCTATCAGGAATTATCCGATAATATTGACGAGATTTATTCGTGGGAGGAAATTCCAAAAGCTTTGGTAAATATTTTTATTGATTTTCGCGAATTAGATTTGTTTGTCGGTCAATATCGAGATGAGTTCAAACAACCTAAAGAAGCAAATAAAATTTATGAAGCGTATGAACGTATTTTTTGTTTAATTACTGGCTGAATGATCATGGCCTGACCCCCAGCACATTAAAGCATTACTGTGCTTGGGTTCTGGCCAAAAAATTTCTACATATCTTACCTTTCCATAAATACATATCCTAAATAATTTCCAGAACCATGTATGATCTGAAGGCCTTGTTGCTCTAGATCCCTCCAAATTTTTCTATCTAGAGCATACGGACCTCTTTGTTGAAGTGCTGTTAACTCTGTTTCAGTAATGGTAAGTTGGAGAGATTCTTGTTTACCTGTAACAAACAATTCATAGTTTTTGAGCTTCATGACTATCACTTTAAAATCGGGATCCCTTTCCTGTAGCTCTTGCTCAATGCAAGTTGCAACATGAATCAAAAATTTCTCTCCCTCCATATTTTTTGAAATCATTCCTCTTATAAATCCTGAAGTATTCATCTTTTTTCCTCCTAAACTTTAAATCAATAGGGTACGAGAGTGAAGGCAATGAAAAAGGCTCTTCATTGCATATGAACGCAACAAAGAGCCTAGGCCGATCGTCATCATTCAAAGCACTGCTTTGCTGGTTGGAGCACCTTACCTATTGGCAGGTTGCTGTGAAGTCATTGAGCCAGGACTCTCGTTCACTCTTGATAACCATATTGAATTATATATAGTATAACTACAAAGATTAAGTACCGTCAAATGAATAACCCTGACAGGTTCCATAAATAGTTACAAGATTGTCCACTATCAATTGGTATGACAGATAGGTTAATGAAGTTGCTTGAGCAGAGAGTAAGAACGCAATTACAACTTCTTCAGCTGAGACGCATTTTGGGCAGAACGCATCCTCAGGATTCAAAATATAGTATTCTTCCTCGCCTTTATGACAGGTTAGACAAAGAAAAGAATAATGTTAGGTTATTCCAATGAGTGAACTAAACAACTTTGATGGAGACAAACTCCGTGAGTATATACAAGCAGTGCATTCAGTGGAAAATTTAATGAAGTACTAGAGAAGGCAGTTAATTGAAGTAGAAACTTTTGATAGGTAATCACCGTCTATTTGTAAAAGGGGGATGTGATGAAAAAATCACTTTTTTTATGGTTAATTACGCTTGCTTCTCTTATTTTGCTTGTTAGTTGTAGTGCTGATGGTGGTAAAGTAACTGCGAGAGATGTTCTAAAACAGAATGATGATGCGGATGTCTTAAAATATAATGGTTTTATGTACAGTAATGTCACTGATCTTGAATGGTTTGAAAGATAAGAGTAAATTTCAAAAAGGAAAAGAAATTGGGGAAATCAAAAAAGTAACAAATTCTATTCTGTTCTTTACCAATTTCTCAGCTACAAAGTTACCAAAGGGAACCACCTTGTATGATACGAATGAAGGGGATACTGGAATAATCGTAGTAGAAACGGAGAATGGTAAAATAGTATATTATATGCAATTACTCGAAGGCTAATTTTCACGAACGTGTGCTTTACTTAAAATAGTGATTGCCCTTATTTAATTAATGAAGCAGATTGGTACAGATTTTAATTGGGTTATTATGGTAAAGTTTATCTTATGAAGAGTTGTTTTAAAGTATTAAAAGGGGATGACATAATATAAAAAAATGAAGAGTTATTATAGTTATACCAGCTGCTTTATTAGCAATATTCGCATTAACTAATGATAAATATTATTGGTTACTACATATAGCTTTTATTTTAATGTCATTAAATCTAATTATTGTGGGAATCCAGGCGTTCAAAGAAAACAAGAAATCCCCTTTTGCTATTTGTATTACAGCAATGGCAATAATGATAATTTCCCTTTCGCTTAAAGAGTTATTGCTATCTAGTGCGTTGTTCCAAGAAGGATAACGCACCTTTTTGTTGAAGTTATTTAACTACCGGGGCAGGATTGTTGAATAAGAATGGCTATACAATTTCTATTAAAGTAAAATTTGAAAGTAAATTATAGGGGGGATGAGATGAATAAGTTAGGATTTTTTTCTTTTCTAATGGTTATTGGCAGTATTATTTCATTTTTAATTTTAAGAGGACCTAATGCGAATTTGATGATGGCTATTATCATTCTAGGGACACTTTCGCTATTGGGTATTGTATTTGCGGTGCTATCAAAGAATTGGTTGTCAGGAATAGTGGGTGGTTTATTAAATGGAGGAGTCTTGGTTTTTGTATTTTTCCTAGTGTTAGCAAGAGGAATTGCTGGCTAGGTTTTCCATCTATATATTCCACTTAATGGTGCTTTCCTTAAAGGAGGGGAAGTGCCTTTTTTTGTAGCTGTTTAAGAATAATGGTGATTTTTGATAACTCTTTGAAATCTTACTTTCAGTTACTTGTCAGATGATAAGAGATATAGGAATATTATATTACTGGATTAATAAAATTGAAACAGGAAGAAAAATGAGGTGATTTTATTTTAGAGAAACTTAGGAAAATTAATATGAAAACTGCTGTATTTATGGGAATTATTTTTTACACTTTGACTATTTTAATCCACTTTCTTATTATAAGCAAAAGTATTCCATTCACATGGGTTAATGGTGGAAGGTCTGAATCATTCGCTGAACAGCTACCAATATCTGTTATAAATATCGTTATTTCTATTATTGGAGTAGTTTTTACGTTGATTGTTGGTAGAATTAAACTATTTAAATACAAAAGAGGAATAACCGGTATTTGTTGGTTTTTTGTTGTACTTTGGTCTTTTGGATTTATACAACAATTGTTTGGAACACCTTTTGAAAAAATGGTTTCGTTAGTATTGCTTATTGGAGTTATCTCGAACTTGCGTATGGCGATTGAAAAAAAATAGATGTAACTATTTAATTAATAAGGTTGTGACAATTACACTTAAACTAAAAGGTGCTTTAATTCAAGAAGGATAAAGGCACCTTTTTCCTTGAAATCCTTATTTAACAAACGATCGGGCGATTTAATTGAATAGCACTTTAAAGAAATTGGATATGTATGATAGAGCTTAGAAAAGACTGTGAAGATCTGTACTTAAAGTAACGGGCAACGATCCTTCAATCAAAAGGATCGTTTTTTCTTATTAAACAAACATCCCTTTGCATTTTCTATGGGAATCCTAAGTTTTAAGTACTATTTAATGAATTCAAGTCCATAAACTAGGAACAAGGGGGTGAAAACTAATGACGATTCATGTTGTACAAAATGGGGATACCTTATGGCGAATTGCAAATCGATATCAGGTTCCGGTTTCTGCTCTTGTAGAAGTGAATGGCTTGCCTTCTGCAAATGCCATTATACCTGGTCTTGCGCTTTACATTCCGGATGAAGCGATTGTTCAGATAAGACCTTATCTGGTCAAAGCAGGAGATACGCTTTGGCAGCTGGCTAATCGTTTTAATACCACGATAAAAGCTATATTACAGGCAAATCCGAGGATAAATCCGAATCAATTATATATTGGCCAAAGGCTCCAGATTCCAACACCGCTGAAACCCAAAATAGAAACGCTGGGATTTGTTATTCCGTATACACCACAATCCACCTTACCTATTCTTCGGTCTTTATCTAATTCGCTTACGTATGTGGCAGTCGTATCTTATTCGTTCACCACACAAGGCTATGTCTATTTGTTATTAGATGATACAGAGGTCGTTAAGGAAAGCAATCAGCTGGGTGTCACACCTCTTTTAATGTTACGAAACTTTACATCTGTGGGTTTTGAAGCTGAATTAGCGGGGAACGTACTTGCTACTCCAGTTTATCGGAAAAATTTAATAGATAGTTTATTACGGTTTGTTAATGAAAAAGAATATGGCGGAGTTTCACTGGATATTGAATTTATTCCTCCAGCACGCAGGAGAGATTTTAATATACTTTTGAACGAATTAAAAGCTGCTCTTGGTCATCGCATTCTACATGTTAATGTACATGCAAAAACAGAAGACCTCCCAACGAATCGGATCGTTGGAGCCTATGACTATCAGGCAATAGGAGAGATTGCAGACGTGGTAGCTGTTATGACAATTGATTATGGATATCCAGGCGGTCCGCCTGATCCGGTAGCCCCGTTGTGGTGGATGTACCAGGTTGTCAGGTATGCAACGAGTTTGATTGATTCTCGTAAGGTACAAATTGCTTTTCCTTTGTATGGATATGATTGGAGAGTAAGCGATAATACGACAACGGCTTTATCAGTAAATGGTGCACAAAACTCGGCAATCTTAGCTAACACAGTGATACAATTTGATCAGGATGCTGCCTCACCATGGTATCGATATTGGAAGGGAATGGAAGAACATATTGTTTGGTTTGAAGATATTAGGAGTTATCAGGAAAAATACAATTTAGTCGATCAATATCAATTGTTAGGTGTAACGTACTGGCATTTGAACCTGTCAGCACCGCAGAATTGGGTTTATTTAAATAATCATTTTATTGTTACATAGAGCAACCGGATCTGGGTTGTTTTTTTTTTCGCAATCGGGCCAGCTTATTAAAGAATGGATTGTACCTTTACTATCAACAATTTAAAATTAATCACGATGAACCATATCGTAAGTAAATGAGGTTTTTATCTATCACACTATCCTTCAAAAAGGAGAGAAACTGATTTGCATTTCCAATCGTAATTTAATTAAATTAATATGTATCAAAAAAATATATAAGAGGAGGTCTTCAGTTGAAAGCACTTGTGCTTAATAAATTCGGGGGACCTGAAGTACTAGAATATCTTGAAATTGCGGATCCGGTTATCGGGCCAGATGAAATATTAGTAAGGATGAAAGCAATTGGATTGAAAAGATGATGCATACGCTAAACTAAAAGGAAAATTCAAATATTTTAATAAAGATTTTAACGGTTGAAAACTCTCCGAATTAAATGTTCCTTCTTCAACTATAGGGTAGCGTTGATCCAAGAAGGATTAACGCATTTTTTGTGGAAGTTATTAAACTAAACCAGCTAATAGTTTGTCAACATTTTTCAATAAAAAAATAAAATCATACATGATATACTAAAAAAGCGTATGACAAATAACCTTCCGTTATAGACCTTCTGGAAGGTTTTGTTGAATTTAGTTATTTTTTTATTTTAAGCTATATCTTGGAAAGTTGAATTGCTTTTTAAAAGTGCATAAATCCAGTGTAAGAGCTTATTTGCACACGCGATAATAGCCACTTTGTATGGCTTTCCTTCTTCCCGTTTCTTATCATAAAATTCACGTAATCTCTTATTACGGGGGATGATTTCATCCGTTGTTTTCTGTTTTCGACAGTCACGTATGGCGCATCGAACAGCCATAAATAAGGCATGCCGTAATCTACTCGAACCTCTTTTGGTTATCCTGTTTACGGTCCCCTTAAATCGATCAGATTCAAATACACTGGGATCGATTCCAGCGAAGGCTACAAGCTTTTTAGGATTGTTAAATCTATCTATCTCACCAATCTCAGAAATAATCGTTGCCGCGATTTTTTCTCCAATACCATGGATAGATTTGATAATTTTATATTCTTCAATTTCCTGTGCCAAAGCATCTATCTTATCTTCAATCTTAGATAGGTGCTTTTGGTATTCCAAAAGCATTTTGATATACATTTCTAAGGTTAAAAGGTGACTTTGATATAAGACCTTCTGGAATGGATTCTGAGTTGCGGCAGCTATCAGCTTTTTGGATCGGGCATCCGCCCATTTGCTGGAACGGCTTTTACATAGTTCTTTGACTTTTGCCGCAATCGTTACTTCACCAGCTTTTAAAACATCTTCAGATGTGGGATATTCTAATAAAGTTAGTAAAGAAACAACGGAATATAAATCCCCAAAAACCCCTTTATATTCAGGGAAAACTTGATCCAAAATTGATTGAAACTGCAACTTAGTTTGAACATAAAGTCCTGTTAGATTTTCGTGCTGTCTTGTAAGATTACGAAGGTTCAAGAGTTGAATCCCACGTTTTTTATATGGCTCTAAATCCTCTTTATAGTACAGCTCGCAGAGATGATTAGCATCGATTATATCTGTCTTTACCTTGCGTAAACTTGAGCTTTTCGCCCGATAAGAGATTAGTGGATTAACAATTATTAATAAATAATCTTTGTCCTCAAAATACTGAACAACAGGTGTGTGGTAATGGCCTGTTGATTCTAGTACAATTGGAGGTTTTACTCCAGTAACGATTTCTATTTCTAAAAGAAACTGGTATAAATCTTCTAATCCTTCAAGAGTATGCGACACTTTAAAGCTGTTTTTATAAGGCTTCTTTTTATCCAAGATAGCTTGAACCTGACTTTCACCTTTAGCTACATCCAGACCTACGACTGGATTCATTCTAAATCTCCTCCTCCAAAAAATAAAATCACCGGTACCCCTAATTCCTTCTTGTAGTATCATAGCTTCGCTTGTTATACGAGATCATTGTCCCAACCAGCCTCAATCATGTTTCTACAAGTAGGGGGCGAACAGTTTAGTTGGCGGGATCAAAGTCCCACGGGTGCTTACGTTCTACCCCGGCTACGGTTATCATATATCGATATAAAAAATGGTCAACCAGAAATATTTTCATTTCTGATTGACCTTATAATACGAAGGGGCAGTTTACTTCAACTAACTATTCCATCTTGTTCCATAAAAAGGGTGACTAATGTAAAATTAAAGTATATGTTGATAATTCCTAATAGGAGGAAGGAGGGGATTTTAATGGTTGTCGGCTTAATTGTATTGGGAATTATTGTGTTGATTTTAGGATTTTTAACCCCTATTGCTTTGGGAACAACTATTTTGGTTTCTGTAATTTTATTTGTTTTAGCCATCGTTCTATCATTTAAAAAAAGAAGGGTATCAAATACCTGATTATTAAACTAAACCAGCTAATAGTTTGTCAATATTTTTCAATAAAAATTTAAAATATCACATGCTATAC